>JAOUFO010000290.1 GCA_029858165.1 Deltaproteobacteria bacterium
CCGCACGGACCACCCGTCCCGGAGCCATGGCGCTAAAATCCGGCTGGCCTTCCTCCAACACATCCACCACACCGGGGACGTAGCGGGCCTCTTGGGGGTCGGCCACCGCCTGAAACTCCAGGGCCGCCCCCAACGCCCGTGCCTGTTGCCGCAAACAAGCCGCCGGGCCAAGAACCAAAAACCGGGCCATCCCGGCAACCCGGGGGTCGGCCAGGGCCTTTACCATGATTTCCGGCCCGATGCTTAACGGGTCACCGGTGGCCAGGGCCAGAATGGGAAGAGAGGGGTTCATAGGGAAATGGGGAGCATGGGTTGAAATGATGGATGGGTTTCCACAAAAGAGGATTACCGGTCCGGGGATTGATCTTCCCGGTGGACCAGCCGCAGCTTGGCCCGGGCGGGAACCTGATCCACGTTGCGCAAAAATTCAAAATCGGCGATAAACCCCTCGCTAAGCGCCCGCCGGTCAGTGCCGAACAGCACCACCTGCAAACCGGCCTTCAACCAATGGACCGCCATATCGTGATTGAACAGGTGAACCATCAGGGGGACACCTGCCGCCTGGCAGGCCGCCGCAATTCGTTTGACCGCGGCGGTAAAATCCGGATGGTCATACCGGTTGGGGATTCCCAACTGGATGGAAAGGTTGTGGGAGGCCACCAACACCAGGTCCACCCCCTGAACCGCCACCAATTCATCCACCCTGTCCAAACCCGCCACGCTGTCCAGACTGATGGCCAGAATGGTGTTGCGGTTCAGATGTTCCAGATATTTCCGGGTTTCCTCACTGGGGAACCAGCCTTCCCGCACCACCCGTTGCAACATGTCTCCCTGCAAGGGGCGGTATTTCACCGCTCCCACCATTTCCTGAACCTGGGCCACGGTTTCCATATAGGGGGCCACCACCCCGTGGGCACCTGCATCCAACGCCATTTGAGCGTAATAGGGTTGGGAATCCGCGATGCGGATAAAAGGCACAATGTCCATTTCGGACAGTTTGGCCATCCAGTCGGCGGTTTCGGCCCTGGAATATGGGGCGTGGGCGTTATCCACCACAATGAAATCAAAACCCACCACACCGATGGTGTGGTCCCAACGGCCGGTGCGTGCGGTGACAAGCATGGTGCCGTACAAACGGTTGCCTGCCCGCATGGCTGATTTCAACTGCTCTCCATTCATAAACCGCCTTCAGATAAAAAAAGGTTTCTCTGCGGGTCGCTGCCGGGACCACCACCCGGCAGGAAAAATCTGTCCGGCAGGAAAAAACCGCCCGCAAAAAATCATCAAAAATCAATCCCTTTGAAGCCATTAGAAAAACCATAAAACCCACCCGAACGCAAGAGGGGAGGGTGTTGGAAAAGGGGCCGACCTGCTCAAAACCCCTCCTATACCCACGGCACCAAAAACAGGAAAATAAAAAAAGGGAAGGAGCCTGTGGGCGCCTTCCCTTTTTTTGGGTTGAGGTTTTCTGCTGCTTACAGTTCGGACAACCCATCCTTGCGGACGGACACCGGCACCTTTTGCACCTCGCTTTCGTTGGATTGCTCGGCGGGCCGCTCAATATACACCCGCTCTTCCATCTTGATTTTATCCACATTGACAGCGGCGGTGGTGATCTCGGTGGAACGGATGAGAGCCGAGGCAAACATATCACGGCTGCGCTGGGCGGACTCTTCCAGCAGATCAATCCGGTTGATTTTGTCGTAGTACAGATCGGCCAGGGAGCGGTTGTGCGCCATGGAGGGATCTTCCAGCATCACGGTGTGGAGCTTCAACCCGTTGATAAGCTTCAGCCGGGTGTTGTGCTTTTTGCGCGCCCGGTCCAGAACGGTTTCCACTTCCCGCAGGATCAGTTCTTCGCCAACCGGCAGGTAGCGGTCATGGAGTTCATCGTAGGAAACAAAATTCTGGTGAATGATGTGTTCCAGGTTGTAATAAATGCGGTCCACCGCCTCGCCGCCCTCGGCAATGGGCAAAAACGCGTTCACCCGGTTGACCCCCAACCCATGGGTGTACATGCGCACCCCCAGGTGGATGTTCAGGGATTGGCTGACCACCTGCTTCAGATACACATCCCGGTTGAAGGGGGAGGTTTCGCAGGCCATGCGGTAACCACGCATCATCCGGCCGGCCATATCATGACGGGAGGCCATCTGAGTCAGGAATTTTTCCGCTTCCCGACGGATCAGATTGGTGACGCTACCTTCAAATACCAGGTTGGTCAGACCGTGATGGGTGGCTTTGGGGTCGGCGGAAAGGTAATACCCCCACAACTGCTGGTACACAATGGCGGCCAGATTGCGGAATATGGTGTCATCCTCACCTTCAAACGGCACGGCGATGATGGCCTGGGCCGGGGTGACATAGGGGGAATCCAGCACCAGCCGCACAGAGGATTCCAACTGGATGAACCCCTTCAATTGGGCCAGAATGGCCTCAACAATCGGCTCGGTCTCATCGTAACGAATAAACATATCCTTGGGCAGTTGATACAGCCGACCCGGACCTCTGGCTTCCAGTTCCCATTGGGTATTGCTCATTTTGCCATTCTCCTTAAGGTTCGTTACAGGTTTAAGCGGATTCTTGGTGGGTGATCATCCGTTGTAGCGGCTCAGCCGTTTTTAAACAATAGCGCAAGTTTTAAAAAAAAAGACGGACCCCCGGCGCGGCCCTCGGGATTGCAACCCCCTGGAAATATCCCCTGGAGCCGACCCTGTAGGACATAATTTTGGTTGGGCGTTCGTGTGAACCTAGCCTTTGATAAACATTCAAGGCCACAAAGTCAAATGAATTCCGGCAACCCGGACACATTTCATTCAACGGGGTTTCCTCCTGCCGGTTTTCCCCAGGGGATTCCAGGGGATTGGGATTTTTGGGTTTGCTCCGGTCGGCCCCGCGGTTTAGAATCAGAAAACGGTACACAACCAAACGGCCAACCCCCTCCATGGGTTCCACAACAAGAGACCTCTGCATAACTGCCAAAAGCTCCCGTTTTGATAAAAACGCGGGGGATTGGGGGCCGCAG
>JAOUFO010000291.1 GCA_029858165.1 Deltaproteobacteria bacterium
GCGCCACATGGCTGGGAATTCCGCCGGGGAAAGAAAACTGGTTGAACAGCTTTTTCATTCCATCCGCATCCGGGGGGATGTTGGGGTACACCTCCGAATAGGTCCCTTCCAGGTAGGTGTTGGCCACCAATCCCGGTCCCCCGTGACCCGGCCCGGTGATGAATATCGTGTTCAGATTGTATTTTTTGATCACCCGGTTCATGTGCACATACATAAAGTTCAAACCGGGGGTGGTGCCCCAGTGGCCCAGCAGGCGGGGCTTTACATGGTCCAGGGTCAGGGGTTTCTTCAACAGGGGGTTGTCCAACAGGTAAATCTGGCCCACCGATAAATAATTGGCCGCCCGCCAATAGGCGTTCATTTTTTTCAGTTCATCCGGGGCAAGGGGGGTTGGAGCAGGGGTGGATTTGGTGTTCATGACCGGCCTCCTTCTGGGGAAAAGGTGGGATGCCGGGCCGCTAAAACATCAGGGTGAACAACACGGCCCAGCCCTTCTGGTTATGGTATAACACATTTTTGGCGGTTTAATCTGCGGCGGGAAAATATATTTTGAGGTACTTGCATAGCACCCGAAAATTTCCTGTTTTGATAAAAAAGCGGGGGTTTGGGGATTCCCAACAATCCGGGGTAGAATCATCCCTTTTTTATACAGGGGGCACCCCTTTTTTGGATGGGGTTATTCCCGGGGTCCGACCAGCAAAGCGGCGGTTTGCAGGGCGATTTCCAGTTCTTCATGGGTGGGGATGACCCACAACTGCACCGGACTCTCCGGCAGGTGAAACCCAAAGGGGGGCGGGGCGTGGCCCCCGTTGGCGGTCTCGTCCATCAGCATCCCCAGCGCTTCCATCCCCCGGCAGACCTCCCGGCGGGTCCAGGGGTCGTGCTGGCCGATACCCCCGGTGAACACCACCCCGTCCGCCCCCCCCAGCACCGCCATATAGGCCCCGATATATTTTTTGATCCGGTAGGCAAACATATCCCGGGCCAGACCGGCAGCGGGGTCCCCTCCATCCGCCGCCCGGTGGACCGCCCGCATGTCGTTATGGCCGCACAACCCCTTCAGCCCGCTGTGGCGGGTCAGGGCTTCCTCCATCTCCTCGGACGAAAGCCCTGCCACCCGCCCCATGTAAAACGGCAGGGCAGGGTCTGTGTCTCCGGGGCGGGTGCCCATCACCAGCCCCTCCAGGGGGGTCAGCCCCATGGAGGTGTCCAGGCACACCCCTCCCCGGATGGCCGCCGCGGATGCCCCATTGCCCAGATGAAGAGTGATCAGCCGCAGGTCTTTTTCAGGGCGCCCCATCAGGCGGGCGGCCCGGCCCGCCACAAACCGGTGGGATGTGCCGTGGAACCCGTAGCGGCGCACCCCGAAATTCTGGGCCCATTCCCGGGGCACGGCATAAGCAAACGCATGGGGGGGAAGGGTGTGAGGAAAGGCAGTGTCAAACACCGCCACCTGAGGCAGGCCGGGCAACAGGTGGCGGGCGGCCCGGATGCCCAACAGGTTGGAAGGGTTGTGCAACGGGGCCAGGGGAATGGTGGCCTCTATGGCCTCCTCCACCGAGGGGGTGATTCGCGCCGGAGCGGTAAACCGTTCTCCCCCGTGGACCACCCGGTGGCCGATGGCTTCCAACCGTTCCAGTCCCCCCGGAGTCTGTTCCAGCCGGGAAAATATCCGCTCAAAGGCGGCCTTGTGGTCCGCCGTTGTGCCTTGCCAGACCACCGTTTCTGCCAGAACTGGGGGGTTTGGGTTGTTTGTCGGCCCCGGTTGTTGCCCGGCGGGATTCGGTTGGGAGGGGTGGTCCGTGTGCCGATGGCGGCTTTCTCCGATTCCTTCCCCTATGCCTTCCAGGCTGCCTTCCATCAGAACCGCCCGGATAGAGGTATCCACCCATTCGTATTTGACCGAGGATGAACCGGCGTTGATCACCAGAATCCGCATGGGGTCTCCCTGGAATGTTGAACGGATGGTATGGCCCCACCTTATCAGAATCCGGCCAAGAGGGGGAAGGGCCGGTCCGCCAGGGCCGCGAGGTAACAGGAAGAGCCGGAGGGCAGGAGAGGGAGCCTTTTTTTGGCCCCCAGGAGGAGGTGGAACCCACGACGGTTTTTTTTGGAACCGGGATGGGTCCGCCCGGCCTCGGTCAAAGGTGAAAAAGCGGCCTTTTGGACCAGAGATTTTAGAAATTTGAAATTTTGGTGCTTGCAAACAAGGTCAAACCATTGGAGATTGTAATACAACAAACGGCAGCCGGGCCTTGACAGACTTGCAGTTGGAACAGCCATCACCCCAAGCTCAGGAGCGGATATGATTCCCAGGATTTCAAAAGTGTTGGTGGCCGTGGATTTCTCCGATACCGGCACCCGGTCCATTCCCTACGCTTATTCCATTGTGGACCCCGGCGGGGAGGTTCATTTGGTCCATGTGGTGGAATTTGATGACACCCCCAACCCCATGTACGCCCACTACTCTCCTGAAGATTTCAACGACCCCCAAAAAAAGGCCGAAGCCGCCAAAACCGTGGAAGACAAGTTGAAAACCCTGGTCCCCAAAGCGGCGGCGGAAAAAAAAGTGACCACCAAAGTGGGGGTGGGATTTCACCCCAATGTGGCTGAAGGAATTGTGGAGGAGGCCCACAGCCGAAAAGCCGCGGTGATTGTGCTGGGGTCCCATGGCAGAAGGGCGCTGGCCCACCTGTTGCTGGGGTCCGTCTCTGAGGAGGTGATGCGGAGCGCTCACCTGCCCACACTGGTGATTCCCAAAACCTGACCATATACGACGGCCTGATTGCGATTCCCCTCAAACCCCGGCAAGCCCCAAACCAGATGAACCCAGCCAATTGAACCCCAGTTGCGATGAATGGATATGGATAACGCCAAAACCGCTGTGAGGGAGGCCCCATGACAACCCCCGACACCCCGCCTGCCGCGGCGCATCCGACCCCGCCGGTACTGCCCGGTACACGGCTGGATATTCACCCGGTGGAAGATATTCAACTGGGGATTTTTCGGGACCCGTTTGA
>JAOUFO010000292.1 GCA_029858165.1 Deltaproteobacteria bacterium
AAGGGGTGACCGGTTCCGGCAAAACGGAGGTGTATCTCCATCTGGTGCGCAAAACGTTGTCTCTGGGGAAGAGTTGTTTGATTTTGGTGCCGGAAATCGCCTTGACGGCCCAGATGGTCAACCGGTTTCGCTCCCGGTTTGGGGATCAGGTGGCCGTGCTTCATTCGGCCATGGGGGAGGCCCGCCGGTTTGCCGAATGGAACCGGGTGCGCCGGGGGGCCGCCCCCATTGTGGTGGGGGCACGCAGTGCCCTGTTTGCCCCCCTGCAAAACCTGGGGCTGGTGGTGGTGGATGAGGAACACGACCCTTCCTACAAGCAGGATGACACCCCCCGGTATCAGGCCAGAGACACCGCCCTGGTGCGGGCCAGATTCAACGGCGCCCTGGCCGTGCTGGGGTCCGCCACCCCATCCATGGAATCCCTGCGCAACGCGGCTCTGGGCAAACTGGTGCATCTGGTGCTTTCCCACAGGGTGAACAACCGGCCCCTGCCCCGGGTGGAACTGCTCCATTTAAAGGCCGTTCCCCGTCAGCCGGGCAGCCTGCTGTTTACCCGCACCCTGGTGGAGGCCATCCGCCAAAACCTGCTGAAAAAAGAACAAACCCTGATTTTTCTCAACCGGCGGGGGTTTGCCAATCTGGTGCGCTGCGAGGCCTGCCAGGAGCCGGTGGTCTGCCCCAATTGCTCCCTGACCCTGGTGTACCATCAGGCGCGGGAAAGTCTGCGCTGCCACCGGTGCGATCACCAGCAGCCCCATCCGGTCCAATGCCCCGCCTGTCGGGGGGGGCCCATGAAGGTGTTGGGGGTGGGGACCGAACGGCTGGAGGAGGAGTTGGGGGTGATGTTTCCCCAGGCCCGGCTGCTGCGGATGGATTCAGACAGTTTGTCCCGCCGGGGGGAGTTGGAACGGCTGTTGGAGGGGATCCGTCTGAACCGGTATGACATCATCATCGGCACCCAGATTCTGACCAAGGGCCATGATTTTCCCAACATTTCCCTGGTGGCCGCCGTGTTGGCGGACCTTTCGTTAAACCTGCCGGATTTCCGGGCCGGGGAGCGCACCTTTCAATTGTTGACCCAGATGGCGGGCCGGGCGGGGAGGGGGTCCATTCCGGGGCAGGTGTTGATTCAAACCTACAATCCCCTGCACCACAGCCTGGTTCATGTGCAAACCCATGATACCGCCGGGTTTACCCGGGTGGAACTCCCCATCCGTGAAAAATCGGGCGCCCCCCCCTATACCCATCAGGCCATGGTGTGGGTCAGCGGCCCGGATGAGGCCAAAACCCTGGCTCTGGCCCGGCAGGTGGGGTTTTTGTTGCAGCGCCACTCCCCCGCCGGGGTGCTGGTGATGGGTCCCGCCGAACCCCCCATCCGCAAGGTGGCCGGGCGGTACCGGCAGATGGTGGCCCTGCGCCACCCCCAGCCGGGGGCGTTGCTCCGGGGGTTGAAATCCGCCCTGGAGGACCCGGTGTTAAAACCCGGTCCGAACCAGCGGATTGTGGTGGATATGGATGCCCACAATCTGATGTAGAAACCACCCAAGCCCCCGTTCCTTTTCCCCCGCAAGCCCATCAGGCCCACAGAAAACGGCGCATGCGGATGTTTAATATCAGGGCCAGGGAGGCCATCATGGTGATCATGGAGGAGCCTCCGTAACTGAAAAACGGCAGGGGAACCCCCACCACCGGCAACAGCCCCACCACCATTCCCAGATTGATCAACACCTGGGAGGCGAAAATGGCGGTGATGCCCATGGTTAAAAAAGCCGAAAACCGGTCCCGGGTTTGAAGGATGATGGAAAGACAACGCTGAATCACAAACAAAAACAGACCGATCAGCAAAAAGGACCCCACAAAGCCCCACTCCTCGGCGTAAATGGAAAACAGAAAGTCGGTGTGGCGGGCCGGGAGAAAATTCAACGCCCCCTGGGTGGATTCCCCAAACCCCTTGCCCCAGAAATTTCCCGAACCAATGGCTATTTTGGATTGAATCACATGGTAACCCGCCCCCAGGGGGTCTTTGCTGGGGTTTAAAAAGGTGAGAATCCTCCGTTGTTGGTAAGGCCGCAAGGCACTGGAAATATAGGGGGTAAAGGCTTCCTCCTCCATGATTTCCGCCGCCGGGTTATCCACCGCCAGATCCGGGTCTCCAAACACATCCGTGAACATGGAATTCCGCAGAAAATACCAATTTCCCTTTAATATCTTTACCCGGTCCACCAGTTCCACCGGGGCACGTTCCCGGCTCAGTCGGCGGGCCACCTCTGTATCCAGCCGATAATAACCGGTTTCAAAAGCCAGGATCAGGGTGATCACTCCCACCACCCCGGCTACCGCCAAAAACAGGATGATCCGGGTGCGCAACCCGGCCATGATGATCATGGGGAAAAAAATCATCAGCAACATCATGGCGGTACCCAGGTCCGGCTGTTTGACGATCAACACAAACGGAACCAATACCAACAGCAGAGGAAACACCACTCCCTTGATTCCCAGATTTCCCACCCGGCGGCTGTCCCTAAAATAAAAAGCGATGGCCATGATGGTGGTGAATTTTACAAATTCAGAAGGCTGGATCGTCAGGGAGCCTACCTTGAACCAGCGGTTGACCTTGCCCCCCAGGTCCGGGCTGGAATGAAGCAGCAGAAACACCAAGGATGCCGTGGCGGCCAGATGCAGCACATAAGAAAACCTGCCGATGGTGCGAAAATCCACCAGCAACAGCACAAACATCAATCCCAATCCCAGCCCGATCCAGGAAACCTGCTTTATCCAATAGTTGGATTCGCCGGGATACCCTTTGGACGCGGAATGAATGGCCACCACCCCCAACAGGCAGATGGCCAGGGTGGCCCCCAACAAAGCCCAGTCAAAGTTTTGCAGCAAACGCCGGTCAAACATCGGTTTTCCAGGATAGATGGAACAGTTCAAATGAGGGTGGACCTGTCCAAAAAGGGTAGCCCAACACGCGGGGAAACGCCACCACCCCAAAAAGAAAAGCGGCGCAAGCCC
>JAOUFO010000293.1 GCA_029858165.1 Deltaproteobacteria bacterium
CGGCGGTCACTTTAAAATGGACCGCCTCCACCGACCCGGACGGGGACCCCATCACCTACGATGTGTTTTTGTGCACAGACCCGAACTTTTTGAATGTGGCATGCACCACGGCGGTGGCAACGGTGGCATCCAACTGGTCCAACCCGGCGGTTCTGTTGGCCGGATTGGGCGGGTCCGGCGGTCTGATGTTGGCCGGGCTGTTGGGGTGGCGCGTCCGGCGGCGGTGGGCCTGGCTGGTGATTGCCCTGGGATTGGCGGTTTCGTTGCTGACCGCCTGTGGAGGCGGCGGCGGGGGGGGTGGAGGTGGAGGGGCTCCCCCCGCGGCTCCGGTGGTGAAATCCTATCCTCTCCCCGGGCCATTGGCCACAGCCACCACCCATTACTGGCGGGTGACGGCCAAAGACAACAACACCGGGGCAACCCCCGGCCCGGTGTGGAGCTTTACCACCCTGTGATTTCAAAAGAAGCACCCTGAAGGCGGCCCCCCAAGGGCCGCCTTTTTTTTGGAGAAAGCAAGGATGTGCGGAAGATTCGCTTTGACAGCCGGTCAGGAGGCTCTGGAATCCCGTTTGGGGGCGGGTCCTTATATTTATATTTGGGGTTGGGATATGATTGGGGATCGGCTTCCCCGTTGGATGTTCAAACGGACGGCCTGTCCATCCCACAGAAAACGTGACCGGTTATGGCTTCCATGATTCACCCGATTGGACCGGCTGGTCCCCTGGATGTGTGGCGCAGGCTGAAAAAAACCGAGGCAATGCCGGTGTTTTTTGGCGGCCGGGCAGGACCTTTTGACAAACCGGTCTCCTCTGATGGAAATTCTTTGGGAAAAAAGGGGGTGCTGGGGTCTGGTTTTTTCCGGTGGTGGCCTGCCCTGGTGGCTTTTAACCCGGTGGAGGTATGTCAGCCTCCGGCGGCCAACCGGCAGGAGTTGGAAGCGTTTGTGACCCGCCACACCCGGGCGGGCCATCTGGTCACCTGTGCGGTCTCCTATCATGGGGGGGAGCATCTGATGGGGCTGGAAGAGCGGGAAGGGTCTGTGGATCAGCCCCCGCCGTTTACATTGGCGGCCTACTCCGGTTATATCTCTTTTGAGGGGGGGGCCGCCTGCGGGGTGGGGGAGGCCGCTTTTGCGGATCAGGCGGCGGACATTCTGGCCCGGCAGGGGCCTGAGGCTGGCGATAGGGCCGACAGCCTGGGATGCGGGATGACCCCGGCCATCACCCCGGAGGAATACCGGGAGGGTGTGGCGTTGATCCAGCGGCTGATTTTGGCGGGCAATGTGTATCAGGTGAACCTGACCTATCCCTGGCAGGGCCGCACCCAACAAACCGGACGAGAGCTGTTTGCCAGACTGCTGGAGGGATATCCGGCCAGTTGCCCGGCCTATCTGGAACTGCCGGGGCCAACCCCTCTTGAGTTGCTGAGTTTTTCGCCGGAGCATTTTTTAACGGTGGCGGATGGCCGGGCCTGGACCACCCCCATCAAAGGCACCCGGCCCCGCGGCCCGGACCCGGCTCAGGATGCCGCCAACCGACAAGCCTTGTTGGACAGCCCCAAAGAACAGGCGGAACTGAACATGATCACCGATCTGTTGCGCAATGATCTGGGGCAGGTGTGTTGCCCGGGGACCCTCCGGGTGGATACGGCCAGGGCTGTCCAGAAACTGCCCACCGTGTGGCATACCCATTCGGTGGTCAGCGGGCGGCTGAGGGAGGACATATCCCCCCTGGGGGCCTTGTTGGCCATGGCTCCGGGAGGCAGCATCACCGGTGCCCCCAAACGGGCCGCCATGGAGATCATCCGCCGCCTGGAAGCCCGCCCCCGGGGGATGTACACCGGCCTGATCGGCTGTTTTATCCCCGGCGGCCCCATGGTCTCCTCCATCGCCATCCGCACCCTGGTGCTTCAGGGGGGGCGGCTCAGTCTGGGGGTGGGCAGCGGCATCACCCTGGGGTCCGACCCGGAGGCGGAATACCAGGAAACCCTGGACAAAGCCCGCTATTTTCTGGATCGGCTTTAACCGTTCCGAACCCGTGGGGGAACCCATGTTTTCCCATCCCCCCGGTTTTTCCGATACACAGGATTTATTCAAACCGGCCGCGGGTTCCGCTCCGTTTTCTTTTAACCGGAAGGGCCCTCCCCCGCCCGGTTCATCCATGTGCCAAGGAGCCTGTGATGATGGTGATGCTAAACGGCCGCCTGGTCCCCCCGGAAGAAGCCTTGGTACGGGCGGATTCCCCGGCGTTTCAATACGGGTTGGGGGTGTTCCAGACCTTGCGCACCTATCCTCCCGCTGGAATATTCCGCCCCCAGGCCCACCTGGAACGGCTGGTGGAATCCGCCCGGATTTTGGAAATTCCCCTGGTGGTTCCGCTGGCGGATATGGAGGATATGCTGCTCCGGATGGCGGATTGTGCCTCCCAAACCGACCCTGCCGCCCCCTTGCGGTTCAAGTTGGTGATGACCGGCCATGATGTGATCCTCACCGCACAGCCCCTGACGGTAAATCCCGTTTTGTGCCAGGGGGTGGCCCTGCTGCCGGTGGAAGGGTGCCGGTCTCTTCCCGCTGTGAAAGCCCTGGCCTACCTGGACAGTCTGGTTCCCCACCGCAAGGCGGAACTGGCGGGATGCCATGATGCTCTGCTGGTGGACCCCCAGGGCATGATCAGCGAGGGAGCGTTCTCCAATGTGTTCTGGTTTGAAGGGGAAAGGCTGCTCACCCGCAAGGAGGGTGTGCTGCCGGGGGTCACCCGGCAGGCGGTGATGGAGAGTTCCCCTTTTCCGGTGGAATGGGGGGAGGTCTCCCTGGAGCGGGTGCAAACCATGCCGGAGGTGTTTTTAACCCAGACAACCACCGGGGTGCTGCCGGTCACTTCTATCGGCGGCCAACCGGTGGGCCGCGGAACCCCCGGCCCCCGCACCCTGGAAGTCATGACCGCCTTTGACGCACTGACCAAAAAAGAAAGGCGGTGAACCCCGCCCCAAGCCACCGCAAGGCGGATG
>JAOUFO010000294.1 GCA_029858165.1 Deltaproteobacteria bacterium
GCTCAACAACCTGCGGGTCCCCCTCGTTTTAAGGGGGCACAGGCTGAAAACAGCATAGGGGATCGCGGGGTGAAAAGGATGTCAACTGGATGACAGTTTGCTTCTTTTTTTTCAAACCCTCTGCCCTTAAAAGAAGTGCAACCCGCCCGCTTAGGCCAGGACCAGGTCGGGAACCGGCATATCGGCCAAAGCGGCCAGTTTTTGGATGGAAAGAATGCACAACAAACGGCCCCCCTGTTTGCGGGCCAGCACCCGTTTCAACACCAGTTCCCGCAGTATTTTGTTGACCATCTGCCGGGAGGCCCCCACCAGATCGGCCAGATCCTGCTGGGTGATGCGGATATCCACGGCATAGCCGTGCACACATTTTTCGCCGTAATCCCGGCAAAGGTCCATCAGGGTTTCCAACAGGCGGGTGCGGACATCCTTGAACACCAGGCTTTCTATCCTGCGTTCCATCCGGCGGTCCCGTTCCTCCAGCAATTGAACCACCCGAAAGGCGAATCCGGCCTGCCTGCCGATCAGCCCGTTGAACTGATCGCGGGAGATATGGAGCAGGCGGGTATCCTCCAAGGCCTCCACCGTATAGGCGGTCCCGTCCGCTCCGCTGATGCGCCCGAACACATCCCCCGGATTCAACACGCCGTCCATCAACCGGCGGCCCAAAAAACTGGTGCGGGAAAGCTTTAAACAGCCGGAGGCCACCACATGCACACAACCGGAAGCATCATCCAGCAGCACACTTTCCCGCCGGTGGATGGGCAGCACCTCGGTGGCATCCGCCAAGGATTGGATTTCTTCGGGGGGAACCGCCTGGAACAAATCCAGGTTCAACAAATACCAATAGGCTTGTTTGAATGCCATGGGAACCCCCAAAAAGAATTGCGGGGGAGCATGCCCCCCACTCCCCTTTTACAGACAGTGTAGAAAACGCAAACAGGGTCAAGGGAGCCTCGCTCCCTTGCGGGGTTTGGGGCAGCGCCCCAAAAATATTATTTCAGCGGGGGGCGGCGGGCGTGGTGTCCGGCTGCGGTTTCAAAAGCGAAGGCGGCCTGGAGCAGGCGGGCCTCCTGAAAGCGGCCCGCCATCAATTGCAGCCCCAGGGGCAGCCCCTGGCCGGAGAATCCCCCCGGCACCGAAATACCGGGGATTCCCGCCAGATTGGCGGGGAGGGTAAAGGCATCCACCAGATACATCTGCATGGGGTCCGCCAGTTTTTCCCCCAGTTTAAAAGGCACCACCGGCGAAGTGGGGCTGGCGATAAAATCCACTTGGGAAAACACCGCTTCAAATTCCTGGGCCATCCAACGGCGAAGCCCCATGGCTTTGTTGTAGTAGGCATCGTAATACCCGGCGCTTAAGGCGAATGTCCCCAGCATGATGCGCCGTTTGACCTCCGGACCAAAGCCGTGTTCCCGGCTTTTGCGGTACACATCCGCCAGGTTGTTTACATCCGGGTCCCGGCGGCCGTAGCGTACACCGTCGTAGCGCCCCAGGTTGGAGGAGGCCTCACAGGGGGCCAGGATGTAATAAATGGCCACCGCGTATTGCAGGGAGGGAAGCGAAACTTCCACAATGTCTGCCCCCAGGCTGCGCAACACCCGCAGGTTTTCGGCGAATGCCTGTTCCACATCCGCGTCCAACGCTCCGGTTTGAAACTCTTTTACCAGCCCGATTTTAACTCCCTTCAGGTCTCCCGAAAGCCCGGCGGTGTAATCGGCCGTCGGTTGGACCGAACTGGTGGCATCCCTGGGGTCCTGGCCGCTGATGGCCCCCAGCAACAAGGCGGCATCGGTTACATCCCGGGCCAAGGGGCCCGCCTGGTCCAGGGATGAGGCAAAGGCCACCATCCCGTAGCGGCTGACCCTTCCATAGGTGGGTTTCAGCCCCACCAGAGAGGTGAACGAGGCCGGCTGGCGGATGGAGCCGCCGGTGTCGGTGCCGATGCCCCCCAGGGCTTCTCCGGCGGCCACCGCGGCGGCAGTCCCCCCGGATGACCCGCCGGGCACCCGGCTGGTATCCCACGGATTGCGGGTGGGGCCGAAAGCGGAGTTTTCGGTGGAGGACCCCATGGCGAATTCATCCATGTTGGTTTTGCCCACCAGATTCAGCCCCTGTGCCTTGAGGCGGGCCACCACGGTGGCATCAAACGGAGGCACAAACCCCTTTAGAAACTCTGACCCACAGGTGGTTTCCACCCCCTGGGTGCAGAAAATATCCTTCAGGGTGATGGGCATTCCCTCCAGGGGAAATACGGTTTCCTTCCTGGCCAGTTTGGCATCCACCGCCCTGGCGTTGGTCTCCAGGTTGTCGGTGGTCAGGGTCACAAACGCCCGGATGGTGGGTTCCACCGTTTCCAGTCTTTGGATGACGGACCGGGCGATGTCCGCGGTGGATATTTCTCCGGCAAGTCTTTTGGCGTGAAGCCGGTGGATGGGGGTATCGCACAATTCCATCAGGTGCCTTTGGTTTGTTTGTTGGCCATCCGCAGCATCAGGGACAGCAGAAACCGTTCGTTCAACACAATCACTTTGCGGAACCGGTAACGAATCACAGCCGTCACCAGCTTTCCGGGCCAGCCTTCCGGGTACAGTGCCGGGGTTTCACCCGGAAGGATTTTCACCTTGGTCCGGGTTAAATCCAAACTGTAGGAAGGGGGTGGGAACAGCAATCCCATCCGGTGGCCTTTGTGGTTCAGCAGGTACACCGTACCGTTTTGGGGAAAGGTGGCGTAGGAGGACAACAGATGGCCTGCCACATCCATCAGATACCCGGCGGGGGCGCTGCCTTTGCGAAAACCCCACACCACCGGAGAAAGTTTGGAGGGGCGCAACAGATAGCCGGAAAGGGTTTCCACCCGTTCAAACGGGTCCCGAAAAATCCCCAGTTGAATATCTTCCACCGGGTGAATATCCAGCCGTGTACCGGGCAGTACCGGCGGGGTCGGATGCGCCGCGGCAGGCGGGGTGTCGGGGGTTGTCATGGGGTCTGCCTCACCGCG
>JAOUFO010000021.1 GCA_029858165.1 Deltaproteobacteria bacterium
CAGGCCGGGGGTGCGCTCAAAAATGTATTGGTAATATTCATCCACGGTGATTTTTTCTCCCGGACGATAGGGGGAGATAAAATGGTCCCGGATTCCCAAAGAGCCGTCGGTGTCTATCCGCCAGGATAGTTCTATCCAGAATTCATCCTCTTCCCACACCTGACCCGGGTTGGCCTCATAAGTGAATTGAGCCGGTTTGCCGTTTTCTTCCGCGTAGCGGCGCAGCACCGGCTGGCGGAAGGCGATCCAGGTGCCGGAATGGGTTTCGTAGCTGTTTAAATCATGGCGTTCCGAAGCGTGGCCCATGGGCAGCACATAATCGGCAAAATAGGATGTTTCGTTCCAGGTGGGGGATAGATGCACATGGGTTCCCACCAGTTTTTCATCCCGCAGCATTTCCACCCAGGTAAACCCGTCAGGGTAGGTCCACACCGGATTGAACACCCGGGTGAAATAGGTATCCAGCCTGCCCCGCCCGGCCTTGAGCATGTGGGGCAGAATCTCGCTCATTTCGTAATGGGAAAGCGGGTATTCATCGGGAAAATGAAGCTCGTTCCAATGGTCGGGGCCGGGGGGGTTGTCAAAAAACGCCGGTTTGAACTTGCTCCAGGCGCTGGGGCTGGTCCCCCCCGGAGTGCCCACCGAACCGGTGATCACGCTTAAAAACTGCATGGCCCGGGCCACCTGCCATCCCCCCAGGCTGCCCGCCGCCGGTCCCCGCCAGTTGTGGGCCGAAAACCGGCTGCCCGCCTTGGCAATCAGCCGGGCGGCGTTGACGATGGATTCCGGGTCAATGCCGGCCTCCCCGGCGGCAAATTCCGGGGTGTAGGCGGCGTATTCCTGTTTTAATTTTTCCACAAAGGTATCAAAATCCAGGGGGGATTTGGGGTGTTTGGCCTTCAGGTAATCCCGCCAGTTCATCCATTCTTCCATAAACCTGCGGTCATAGGTTCCCTCCTCCAAAATCACCCGCACCATGGCCAGCATCACCGCGGCCTCGGACCCCGGATAGGTGGGCAGCCAGTGGTCCGCCATGGAGGCGGTGTTGGACAGCCTGGGGTCCATCACAATCAGTTTGGCCCCATCCATCATCCCTTCCATGATGCGCTGGGCGTGGGGGTTAAAGTAATGGCCGGTTTCCAGATGGGCGCTGACCAGCAAAATCACCTTGGCGTTGGCAAAATCGGGGGAGGGGCGGTCGTAACCGTGCCACAGGGCATACCCCAGCCGGGCGCCGGCGGAGCAGATGTTGGTGTGGCTGTTGTGACCGTCCACCCCCCAGGCCTTCAGCACCCGTTCGGCGTACCCTTCATGGCCTGGTCGGCCCACATGATACACCACTTCGTTGTGCCGTTTTTCCTGCAAGGCGGCGCGCACTTTGGCGGCGATTTCATCCAGGGCGGTATCCCAGGTGATGGGTTCCCATTCTCCCCCGCCCCTGGCGCCCTTGCGCTTCAAGGGGGTCAGGATGCGCTCCGGGTCGTTGATCTGGTTGATGGTGGCCGGACCCTTGGCGCAGTTTCTGCCGCGGGAGGCTGGATGCTCCGGGTTGCCCTCAAACCGCTGGACCTTGCCGGTTTCTTTGTCTATAAAGGCCAACAGCCCGCAGGCCGATTCACAGTTGAAACAGGTGGTGGGGATGATATGAAAATTCCGCTTTTTGCGGCGGGGCCAGGCCGCCGCATCGTTTTCCTCCCAGTTTTTCCATTGGTCACGGGGGGGGTGGGATTGCAAAGCTCCGCCTCCCCGGGGAGAGGTGGTCTCGTGGTCCACCTTGGGGATCAGCTTCAGGGCCTCAGCGGTTTTTTCTATCCAGGACTTTCCAGCCATAGGGCGTCTCTTCGGGTCAGGATGAACCAACACTGCACGGGAACGGATGGCCTTTTGACCTCCGCAAGGGGCCGGGGACCGTCCCGCAAATTTATCAAATTGTTGTTTACTTCAACGGAATCAGTTGAGGGGCACGCACCCAGATGTGCTCCAGCACCAGGCCGAACATCAGCACCAGACCCGCGGCGGCCAGCAGGGACGAAACCCCACCCCCCATAGACAACAGCCCCAGAGGCAGCAGATTCCCCCCGATGACCGCCCCCCAGAAATGGGGGGCAAACCGGCCTGCCAGAATCATATGGGCCGCCAGCGCCCCATCCCCGGAAGAATGGGTCAGGCTGAATTCCACCAGCAGCAGAGCCAAATGGACCCCGATGGCGACCGACAGGGTTTGGGTGACCATTTGCACCCCGACGCTATCCAACCCGCCCCACCCGGCCAGCCCCGCGCAATGGCCCACAATCAGCACCGCGGCGGAACCCATCATCACGCTTTGCACCAGCATGTGAAACGGCAAGGCGGGGCTTTGCCAAAAATCCCGCCCTTTGGCCTGGGCAAACAAGAAAGCGGTGTAGGTGGCGGCCAACACTCCAAACACCACCAGTCCCCAGCGCACCACTTCCCCCCCCGCAGGCAGCCCCCCCAGGATATCCACCCCCCACAAGGTCAGCAGACCGCCGGTGACGGCCATGATGTACCCCCCCCGCATCAGCCAGGAATTCCATTGGGGCCTTAGCATCACATACAGAAACCGCTGGGGTTGGTCCAGGTCCTTCACCAACAGCAGGGCAGTGGCCACCAGCATCAACATGGAAACCCCCAGCACCGACAATTCCAGGGCCGGGGTCAGGGACAACCGCCCCAGCAAACTGAGCAGCAACGGGCTGATCAACAACCCGGCGGCAATGGATTTGGTCCACAGATACCCCGATACCTCCCACCCCCACAGCACCCCTTTCTGGGGAGCATCATAGGCCCGCCGCACACGAGGACCGGGGGAATCCCCC
Source organism: Deltaproteobacteria bacterium (assembly GCA_029858165.1). GTDB lineage: Bacteria > SAR324 > SAR324 > SAR324 > JACQKK01 > JAOUFO01. The sequence continues at coordinate 2,838 of JAOUFO010000021.1, forward strand.
TTGGGAGCCGGACGGCCTCCGTTTAACAGGGCCAGCAGCCGCTCCGGGTTGGTGGTGGAGGCTTTTTCCTGCGCGTATTTGGCAAAATGGCCCACCCCCTGGGATTGCTCGGCCCACAGGTAACTGCTGCCGGGGGGGGCCTGGGTGGGGGTCAGGGCGGCTTCATCCCCGCCGATATAAAACAGTTTGGGTTTGGTGCCTTTTTCCGGCTTGCGCACGGTTACCTGCTGGCGGCTTAGCAATTGGGATATTTTGGCGGCCGGGTTGTCCATATCCCCCGAGATGATGGCCTGCTCCGGGCATACCACCACGCAGGCAGGCTCCATGCCGGTATCCACCCGGTGGGCGCAGTAGTTGCACTTGGCGGCGGTTTCGGTTTTGGGGTCAATGTACAGGGCATCGTAGGGGCAGGCCTGCATGCAGGATTTGCAACCGATACACCGTTGGTTGTCAAAATCCACAATGCCGTCTTTGCGGGTGTACAGGGCGGCCACCGGGCAGATGGCCACGCAGGGGGCGTTGTCGCAGTGGTTGCAGCGGGTCACGCTGAATATCCGGCGGGTGTTGGGGTATTCCCCTTTTTCTATGTACTTCACCCAGGTGCGGTTGACCCCCACCGCCACATCATGTTCCGATTTGCAGGCGACCGTGCAGGCATGGCAGCCGATGCACTTGCGGTTGTCTATGATGAATCCGTAATTCATGGCGGGGAAACGCTCCTTGTGGATGAAAACCGAAGAGCTTGAAACAAGCCCCCCTGATCGCCGTCGGAAACGCTTAAAACACCCCTCCCAGGAATTTGTTTTAAACGACAATGGAAAAATTAAATGCTTTGTAAGGGCCGTCACTTCACGGTGGATTGCGGACTGCCGTCTTTCGTCAACCCCCCGCCCTGCGGGCGCCCCCCTCCCCACACTGGGAGGGGGGCTAAACCCCTCTATATTTCAAAGGATTCAACAAACATTCACGCCGTAAAAAAACATGCCGGATGGCCGACAACCAACCAAAAAGGCACGTCCCATCCCCTCCCTGGTTGGGGAGGGGTGCCTGCCGACAGGCAGGCGGGGAGAGGGGCTTTTTGGCCGGGCTGGTGCCTTTCTTTAGGGGGCCCTGTCCAGCACCAGCACCGGCCCCGCTTGTCGGCTTGCGCCTCCATGCGGCGTTAGCCGGGCTGGTGCCTTTCTTTAGCGGTATTCTTCCAGCACTTCCAGTTCATCCATTTCGTAGCCGTGGTCATCCAACACCTCTTCCATCAACTCCGCCAGAATCATAAACAAACCTTCATCCAGGTTTTCTATCAGGTCCAGGTTGCCGGTCATTTTCCAGATAAGGAACAGTTCCACCTGGGTTTCCACGCTCACATCCCAGGCCAGAGAGGTGGTGTGGAGGGTTTCCGGGGGGATGGCCCGCCGCCAGGTGTTGAGGTTGTGGGAAACCGCCGCCACATCCGGCCCCCAATCCGGAAAGAAATCCGGCTGAAGCATATCGGGAGAAACCTGGGTGCCGGTGGACATCACCTTGTAAATGATGCGGCTGTAAGCCCGCAGGGCATCCTTGGCGGTTTGCAGCCCGTTTTTGACCGCCACTTCCCGCATGATGGTGATGATCCCCCCCGGATTGTTTTGGCGGGGGCAGCGGGTGCACGAAAAACACTGGGAGCAATCCCAGATGGAATCGTTGAGCAGTTCATAAAAGGTATCCACATCCTCCCGGGCCATCACCTGGGCATACACCCGGGGGCTGAATTCGTAAAACCGGGCGGATGGACAACTGGCCACGCAGATTCCGCATTCGTAGCAGCCATACAGGGTGGTGTGCCACCGCATGTCGTCGGTCACCTGCTTAAACAGATTTTCCTTGGTCGCGGAATCCACATCCTGGTATTTCGCGTCTGCGTATATGGAAGTCATGGTCTGCCTTTAAGGATTAAGGATTTTTTGTAAGGTCTGTTCCAATTGTCCGGCGGCGGGGGCGCCGATGATTCTTTCCACCTCCACCCCCTCCACAAAAAGGAGGATGGTGGGGATGGTTTTGATGCCCTGGGCAAAGGCTTCATCCAGGCCCGGTTTGGTTTCCAGGCTGATGGTTTTCAGTTCAAACCGCCCTTTGAAGGCTTCATGCAGTTCCCAGGCGGATTTCACCACCGGGCCGCACCCCGCACAGGCGGGATGGGTAAACAGCCGCAGAAGAACACTGGCCGGCCCCTCCTTCATCGCTTTTTTCCCATCCCCCCCTTGTACACCCCAGAAAATTCCTGGTGGCCCGCCGGGCGGTTCCTTCCGGTTACCCTTCAAACCCTTCGCAATGAATGCAGCCGGAAACCTGTTTATCGGCCATATAGGCTTTGTAATGGGTCAACACCTCAGCCCCTTTGACCAGGGAGCCTTTGTCCTCATCCAGGCTGGACGGCTTGATGCGCACAATCCATCCCTGTTTGTAAGGGCTTTTGTTCAGCAGGGTGGGGGTGGATTCGGCGGCGGGATTGGTTTCCAGGATATCCCCGGTAAAGGGGGATTTCACCGGCCCCACCCATTTGCCCGATTCCACCGTGGCCAGGCTTTTGCCTTTTTTCACCGCCTTGCCGGCAGGTTGCAGCTTGCAGTGAATCAGTGATCCGGCCAGGGTCTGGGCCACATCGGTCAAACCGATGCGAAAAGAACCATCCCCCATATCCTGGGCCCACACGTTGTTTTCCAGGCTGTAATACAGATCATCGGGAAACAGACAATTGTTCAGTTCAGCCATTTTTCTCCCTATTTGTTTGGAATCAAATAATGATTGGTGAACCCCCCCTAAAAACAGGGGGGGCCATGACCGGGTCAGTAAGTCAGCACCACATCCGCCTGCATGGCCTGCTCCATCATCCAGGCCGCACCCACCACCCCGTCGCACTCTTCAATCAGGTCGTCTTCCGTCATGTTGTGCAATTGCAGAGCGGCGGAACAGACATAAAATTCCACCCCGGCCTCTTTGGCCTCCCGGATGAAATCAATGATCAGTTTGCCCCCCTCTTTGGCCATCAGGGTTTCCGGCACCCCTTTTTTCATCAGCAACACCCCGTTGATCTGGAACACCACCTTGGCTTCGTGATCCATGGCCATGGCCACGGTGGCCATGTAAAACGGGGTGGCGCACCGCTCGGGGGTTTCGGATCCGTGGGTGACAAATACAAACAGGTTTCCATCATCAGACATGGTGATCTCTCTCCAAAAAGAAAAGGTGAAGGGTTAAACAATCCGACCCGGCCATCAACCGGGATTGGGCGCCATCCGGCCAAACAGTTCAACAAAATCCTGCCGGGCCACCCCCACCAGTTCAAAAGAGGGGTCCGCCAATGCGGCATCCATCCGGCGGGAAAGCTCCCGGGGATCCAACTGGGCACCCAAAAAGTGCCGGGCCAGGGTATCCAGCCCCGAAAGGGGCGATACAGGAAAATCCCCGGTCAACAGCAAATCCTCAATGGTGTCATCCACCACCCGCATGGAGGCCCGAATCAACCCGCCCTGCGCTTTGTGGGCCGCCTCCAACAGGCGCACCCGGGCCGAGATTTTCACCTCCCGCACCGGGTTTTCCTTCAACCGGTGCAAATGGAGCCAATCCGGGCTTTGCAGGGTGGCATCCCATTCCTCCATGGCCTCCATTTCAAGCGGGGTCAGGGCCGACGGCACCAGTTCCAACCCGAAGTGAGATTCAAAGGCTGAAATCAACGCTTCCGCCACCGATTTCATTTCCGGCGGGGCGCCCAATTCCCTGGTGAGGGTGGTCATATACCCGTCCAGGGTTTCGGTGATCTTATCCCGCATTTTCTCGTTGGGAACCTTCAAAACCCTGGCCATCAGCCGGGTGTCAAAATCCAGCATCATGCTTCCGGCAAACACCAGGCCGTTGTTGATTTCGCCCACTCCGGTGCCGCCGATTTTTTTGCCGCGCACCTGAATATCGTTGATGGGCCGAAAAGCGGCCTCCACCCCCAGCGCGCGGTAGGCGGCAATGGCCGGTGCGGCCAGATATGCAAACCGGTCCTGCAAACGGTCCGGCAGGCCGAATTCCCTGGCCCGGGCCACCGGCACACACACATGAAAAAACAACTGGCCCCCATCCAGCAACACCGCGCCCCCCCCCACCTGACGGCGGAAAACAGGGATGTGGTTGTGGCCGCAAAATTCCAGGTCCACCTCTTTTTCGGTTTCCTGAAAATACCCCACCGACACATAGGTCCCGCTGGGGCGAATCAGGGAAATCACCGGGTCGCTGTCCGGTTCCATCACCGAAGTGACCGCGTGAAACACGCTTTGGGAACGGACAGGCTTGAGAGTTCCCATATCCAACAAACGGGCTTTCATCCCAACCCTATATAAACATGGACACGTCGGAATTTCCGGCCGATTCCAGGGCAGAGGCGGCCCCGCCGATTTCAACCCCTTCAATAAAATCGGTTTTTTCAAAGCCGAACACATCCATGGTCATCTGGCAGCCGATCATCCGCACCCCGGATTCCACACAGATTTCCCGCAGTTCAAGAATGCTGGCCACCCCTTTGGTTTTAAAGGTCTTTTTCATCATGGATGTGGCCATATCCTCAAAGCCGGGGGCATTACCCATCAGCAGGTTGGGCATGGGCCAGTTGATGTTTTTAAAAAACTTGGGGCCAAAAGGCATTTTCATGGGCATGGCCGGGTTTCCCAAAGGAGATACCTTCAGGTCAAGGTCCTTCCTCAACAACACCAACCCGTAAAAAGTAAAAAAGACGGTTACATTCCAGCCCAGGGCCACCGCGGTGGAAGCCAGAATAAACGGAGGGTAGGCCCAATCCAGGGTCCCCTTGGAGGCAATCAACACCATGGATTTGGGTTCGGACGTTTCTTTTTTAGCCATTGGGATCTCCTTATGGGTTGGAAAACCGGGTTCATTTCTTGCGGATATAAAACACAAACTCCTTGCCGGATTGCTCGCTTTCCACCAAAGCGTTGCCGGTGCTGTTGGTCCAGGCATTCATGTCATTGATAGAACCCGGATCGGTGGCGATCATTTTTAATATCTGGCCGGTTTTCAGAGTATCTATGGCTTTCTTCGTTTTTAAAATGGGCAGGGGGCAGTTCATCCCCCGGCAATCCAGTTCCAAATCAGGTTTTGCATCGCTCATGTAGCACCTCATTTTTCAAGTGGGGGTCCCCCCCCGGTTGGCCCGCCGGAACATTCCGGTCAGACGGTTGTTGCCCTGGTTGCTTAAACAACCCGCACCAAAGCCTTTGCCATCAGGTCGGTCACACTTTCCACCCGCACATTCAGCCCATAATGGGCCATCACATCGTTCAATTGAAACTGACAGTTGGCGCAGGCGGTGGCCAAAACCTGCGCCCCGCTGGCTTTTACCTGGGCGGCCTTCATTTTGCCGGAGGCCAGCCGCACATCGTTGTATTCCGGCATGGAAAGCATTCCACCCCCCCCGCCGCAACACCAGTTGTTTTCCCGGTTGGGGGATAACTCCACAAAATCTTCGGTGGACCCATGCAGCACCTGCCGGGGTTCCTCAAACACCCCGCCGTTGCGCCCCATGTTGCACGGGTCATGGTAGGTGACCCGCTCCGGGTTTTTTGCCGGGTCCAGGTGAATCCGGCCTTCCTTTACCCACTGGGCCCCCAGTTCCACCACATCCACCACCCCAAAGGGCAGGTCGTGGTGCAGCCAGTTGGGGGCCTCCCAACGCATGGCCCGGTATGCATGGCCGCATTCGGAGATAATCACGGTTTTCACCCCCAGCCGTTGGGCCTCGGCAATATCCCGCTGGGCAATGGTGCGGGTGGTTTCGTCGTTGCCGTTGAACACCCCGTAATTGGTGATGTCATACCGCACCGAGGAAACCGTAAAGTTGATCCCGGCGGCATGAAACAATTGAAGGGTGGACATCACCGTCTGGGGAAACTTCATCATTTCCAGCGAGGCCGGCACATACAGATATTCCACTCCCGCCTGATCCACCGGAATGGTGTAATCGTCATCCCCCAACAAATCCTGCATTTCCCCCTCAAACCATTCCAACCGCTCCAAAAAGGTCTCTTTGGTCACCTTTAACGGGCTGCCGGATTCCAGGGCATTCCGGGTGTGCTCCTCCAGGGTGGCCGGTCCCTTGCCCGCCGCGTTCAACAAAGTGCGGGCGGTGCGGATGATCAGTGAGTTGTCTATGCCGATGGGACAGTTGATGGAGCACCGGCGGCACATGGTGCACTGATATACCGTATCCACCCAGCCGTCCATTTCCTGATCGGTCAAATCCCGGGCACCCACCAGCCAGGGCAGCCACTTGCCGGCCCATGTGTGGTGCCGTTTGTACACCCGCCGCAGGGTATCCGCCTTGTAGCTGGGGATGTGCATGGGGTCTTTGGCTATGTGGTACAAATGGCACGAATCGGCGCACACCCCGCAATGGGTGCAGGTTTCCATAAAAGTGGCCATGGGCAAGGAGACCCTGGCCTTCAGCATTCCCAACAGTTTTTCTGTTTCCATCCAATTCCTCCCTCAGGTAAAACATCCCTCCATCTTCCAAGCCATCCGCCCCCCGGTTTTTCCAGCCAGGTGCCCGGCCCCCTAATAGCTCACCGGCGCCGCATGGCGGAGAACCCCCCGGCTGCCGAACTGGCGGCCAAAAAACACCCGGGAAAAGAAAAACAACACCATGTGAAACAGCTTGCCCAGAGGGATATAGACCATCAGGGCCATGGCCGCCACCTTCCACAGGGGCCACCACCCGCCGTCCAGGGCGGTCAGCCAGGCCCCCAAAAGAACCCCCTGCACCAACAGGCTGGACACAAAATCGTCCGGGGTGGATATGGCCCGCATGGACCGTTTGAAAATCCGCTTGACAAACAACCCGAAGGCCGCCGCCCAACCCATGGGGGCCGCCCCCTGCATCACCATATCCAGGCCGGGGCCGCTCCATCCGGCCAATCGGACCAATGCGTACAAAATGGCCAGAAACAACCCCAGGTGCATGGCCATCCCCGCCGTGTAGGTGACCCAGTGAATGCGGGTGGATTCCTTTTTCCAGGGCAGCATGGCGAAGGTCAGGGCATACACCGCCCCTTTGGCCGCATCCCCTTTGGGGGGGGCTATATCCTTGGGGCGGGGCAGACGCAACAGGCGGACCATCCGCCAGCCAAAGCCAACCACAAACACCGCCGCCGCCGCTGGAAACCAGCTGTCGGCAAAATGAGTCAGACTTTCCATCACACCCTCCCGGAACGAATTCCACTCAAACAAACCTCCTGGACACCCTGGCAACCTGACACCCTGTCGGCCCCAACCTTTTTTATCCCAAAGACCAAACCCCCCGCCGTGCCCCTTCAACCGCTTGGGCCAACACCTGGGGGTTGGGCACCCCCTCCAAACGCCAGGCCGGGTTTTCGGCAAACACCAGGGTGGGCACCGCCATCACCCCCCATTTTTGGGCCAAATCTTTGCCGGATTGACCGGCCAGACTGTAAAAAACCGCTTCCACTTCAGGATCTTCCTGTTCCAGCCGGGTCAACATCCCGATGGCCTCCCCGCAACCCACGCACACCGGATGGGTGAACAACACCACTTTCAGCCGGAGGGTCATGTTTCAAATCCCAGGCAATGGACACAATCCGTCAGCCCCCATTCTTCAAACCGAAGGCCATACACGTCCATGGCTTGGTCCGCCGTCAACAAATGGTCCTCCAGCCGGGGCCGTCCCATGGGAGCCACCCGCAACACCCAGCCCCTGGTGTAGGGAAACCGGTTCACCAAAAATGGGTTTTCCACCACATCCAGGTTCACCGCCTCCAGCCGCACGTCAAACGGCAGCCGAAGAACTCCCAGCCATTTGGCCGCCTCCAGCAATGCCACCGGCTTGTTGGCCAAAAAAACCCGCCCCACGGTTTTGGGGGTAAAGTGCAAAATCTTTCCGGCGGCGGTCTGGGCCATATCGCTTAATCCCAGGGTCAGCAAACCGTCTTCCCCATCCGATCCGACCGCATCTTTTGGCCCAGGCTCCCTGCGGAACCACAGATGGGTGCGGGTTTCGTACAGCAACCCCGGCGGAATGTAACAGTTGCGCACCACCGGGGTGTCCGGGCGGTTGAATCCCACGGGTGTTCTCCTTGAGGTCCCTGCCGATGGATCTCCGGCCCCCTTATCCGCCTGCCTCAATCTGGGGGCCGGGCGGCTTCATTCGGGGCTGTCTCATCCCCGGCGGGGGCCTGCTATTCCCCGGCCGGGGCCTGTGCGGGCAATTCCATGGCATCGGCCACATAATCAATGATGTCCCGCACTTCCATTTTGCCATCCAGCCCGGCGGTTTTCACCGCATCGGAAAACATGGTCATATCCTTGGGGCAGGCCACCGTAAAAAAGGATGCCCCCACATCCGCGGCCTCCCGGATGCGGTTGACGCTGGGCCGCTCGGTGGTATCCTCATGGTCCTTCATCCACACCCGCCCCCCCCCGGCCCCGCAACAAAAGGAGTTTTCCCGGTTGCGGCCCATTTCCACCAGTTCCACCCCGCACAAGGCCAGCAGTTCACGGGGGGCATCAAACACCCCGTTGTAGCGGCCCAGGTAGCAGGGGTCATGGTAGGTGGCTTTCACATTCAGCTTTTTCTTCAGTTGGATTTTTCCCTGTTGGATCAATCCCAACAAAAAGGTGGAATAATGGCTGACGGTGTAATCCCCCCCCAGTTGGGGGTATTCGTTTTTCAGGGTGTTGAAAGTGTGGGGGTCCGTGGTGAAAATCTCCTTGAAATCGCACTTGGAAAGAGCCTCTATGTTTTTTTCGGCCAGGGATTCAAACAGCCCTTCTTCTCCCACCCGGCGCACATCGTTTCCGGCGGAGGATTCCCCTTTTTTCAGCATGCCAAAATCCACCCCGGCGGCGGTCAACACCCGGGCCACCTTTTGAGTGGTGGTTTGGCAGTTGGCGTTAAACGAGGCGAAATCCCCCACATACCACAGATATTCCACCGGTTCGGTTTCAGCGTCTTTGATTTCAAACCCCAGGTCCTTGCTCCACCGGGACCGTTTGCGGCCCGATTCCCCAAAGGAATTTCCCTGCTCGTCCAGGTTTTTCAACGCGGTGGCCAGTTCATCGGGCATATCGGCGTTAAAGGTCAGTCTGCGGCGCATTTCCACAATATCCCGCATGGGTTCGTTGCCCACCGGGCATACCCTGACACAGGCATAACAGGTGGTGCAGGCCCACACCGCGTCGGCGGAAATCACCTGGCCGATCAACGGCTGATCCCCGGCGGAAACCCCGCCCCCGTGGGCGTTCAACTGATACCGTTTGTTGATTTCCAGGGCGGAGGGGCTTAACGGGGCGCCGGATATATGGGCCGGGCACACCTGGTGACAACGGGTGCACTGGATGCAGGCATAAGAATGGAGGATGTTGGGCCAGGGAAGCTCCTTGAAAACAGCCGCCCCCGGATGAGCCGGATCAGACACCGGGTCCAGGCGACCCCTGGGGGTCCGCCGCCCGAATATCAGGTTCAGGGGGGCCACCATCAGGTGGATGTGCTTGCTGTAAATGAAATACGGCAAAAACACCACCAACAGCCCCATGGCCATCCACCAGGTGATATGGATGCCCAGTTCCACCCCTTGGGGGGACAGCCCGGCAAAGGCCCCGGCCCACAGACTGGCCAGGGGCAGCCAGGGGTCCCCGTGGCCCTGATGCACCAGATGCAAAGAGGTGCCGGTCCAGCGCCCCCCCACATGCAAAATCATAAACAGCCC
>JAOUFO010000295.1 GCA_029858165.1 Deltaproteobacteria bacterium
CATCACCATGGCGCTCACCATGCCGAAAAATGCGATGACCACAATCAACATCAGCACCAGCCCCAGCATCACTTTTTGGGTCTGAATCACCTTAAACAATCCTTTGTTGCTGTCCAGCCAGCTGAACACCGAAAACCCGTTGCCATCCCCCGGATACACAAACCGCAGTTTTTCCACACTTTCCCCGGCCAGCATCGGGTCCGTCAACCGGATGCCCAAAGACAGATCTCCCGGTTTCAAATGAAACACCGGACCTATCCGTCCGATATCCATCAACACCACCATTTCGTCAAAGGTGGGGATGCCTGTTTCAAAAAAACCGGCCACCAACAGCTTGACCGGCATGGGGGTGGGGCTGAAGCTTCCCCCCTCTTTGGGAAACCTCAACGGAATCAGGGTGTCCCCCGCCTTTACCCCCAGGCGGCGGGCCAGCATGGGACTTAACAACACCGGGTCGCCCTCTCCCTTGGAAGATTCCAATGCCTTCAGAACCTTTTTGGCCCGCTCCAGCCTGATTTCTTTCGGTGCCTTGTCCCAGCCGGGGCTGTCATCATGCAGCAGGGCCAAAAATTCGGCGGACGTGGATTCCCTGGTCGGCTCCACCCCCCGCAGCACCACCCCCTGCACCGGCGCTCCCGGCGCCCGGGGGTTGCTCACCATCACCTCCCGCAGCACAAACGGACTGATGGAGACCGGAGACAGCTCTTTTTGCACCAGGTCCTCCACCTGCCGGAGGTTTTCAAACCCTTCGGACCGGGTGGGAGAAATGGACACATGGGGCAAAGCCCCTGCCATGGCCCGCACCATGTTCACCTGATAGCCGTTCATCAAAGACAGGGCCACCACCAGCGCCGCCACCCCCAGAGTTACCCCAACCACCGCCACCATGGTAATTAACGACAAGGATCCCTCCCGCTGCCGGGAACGCAGATAGCGCAAACAAAGGGCCAGTTCCAGTCGCATGGTGATTGTGGGTGGGCAGGTTAAACGGCGTTAGGGGAGACGGATGTTCAATCTTGCCCCCGCGGACCTCTTTTGGCAAGAACCCAACAAGTCAGGAAAAAATCAACCATGGCTTCCGCCTGATCGCAAAAGCCTCCCCACAAAAAAAAAGGCGGCAAAGCCTTCATGCTTTGCCGCCTTGGCCCAAGGAAACCCTGTTTCAATCACACCACTTCCGCATTCAACATCATGACGGCGCGGGCCTGAGCAATGTTTTCTTTCACCTGGGTGGAGGACATTCCCAGGATGTCCCCTATCTGCCCATAGCGGAATCCGCCCAGGTCCTTTAACAGCCAGCAGGCGGCTGTATCAAAAGTGAGCAGTTCCAACAAAGCGCAATCGCAGTTTTGAAAGTCTATGGATTCCATCACCATCCGGTACAACCCCTCACTGGACCGGGGGGGTTCCATTTCGGCGATTTTGAAAAACGTTTCTGTCAGTTTGAGAGAAAGATGGGGATTTTCCAAAAACGCATCCACCAGGGCGTAAATCGGTTGAAAATGGTGGGTGACCAGAGATTCAATGTAATCCTGGGAAGCGGCAGGGCCGGTGACCGGCGAGGGATTTATCTGCAACATTGGGGTCTCCTTGGTTGGCTTTTATTTTTTTTTTAGAGAAAAGTTTTGTTCTTTTCCTGCCTTTTTATTCCTTATGGCTTCAATTCCTGTGCCATTTAAATATCCCTTGCCATTTCAAGTAAAAGCGCCTTAAGGAAGAATCCTTCTCAATTAGGTGAATTTCAAAATGAAACAAAAATGTAACGTTATGGTGTTGCATAACGCAACACACGACCCCCCTGTGGGGCGGCTTGGGGCGGGGTTCACCGCCTTTCTTTTTGGGTTTTCTTTTTGGGGCGTTGCCCCAAACCCCACAAGGGAGCGTGGCTCCCTTGACCCTGTTCAGGTCTTCTGCAAAGGCCCGTAAATGGGGGCCCGGGGGGGCTTGCTCCCCCGCATTGCTTTTTTTTGAGTCCTGTCCAGCTCCAGAACCGCAAAAACAGCCCTCTCCCCCGCGCTTGGCGCGCCCCCTCCCCACACAGGGAATTGGCAATAACCATCAACATTTCAATGTATTCAACAAACATTTAAGTTAAAAAAACACCTGCCGGATGGATGGCATTCAATCAAACCAGCACGACTCTGCCCCTCCCTTGAAGGGGAGGGGCAGACCGCCGTCAGGCGGGCGGGGAGAGGGAGAGCTTTTCAGCCGGGCTGGTGCCTTTCTTTTTTGGCTTTCTATCCGGGTTGGGCTGTGGTGATAATGGAAGGATAATCACCGTCAGCCAGCCGCTTCCTGTCCTTGTGCGAACCCCAGGGAGGGAAGGAAGCCCCCACACCCCCCGATCACCCGCAAAATGTAAGGAGCAGTGCATGGCATTCCGTGAGGTTTCCGGCAGATACAACGGCCCGGAACTGGAAAAAGAGATTCTGGAATTCTGGCGCAGGGAGGATGTGTTTCAGCGCACCCTGTTGCAATCGGAAGGCCGCCCCCTGTTTACCTTTAATGAAGGCCCCCCCACCGCCAACGGCAAACCCGGCATTCACCATGTGCTGGCCCGCGCCTTTAAGGATGTGTTTCCCCGATACAAAACCATGCGGGGGTACCATGTGCCCCGCCGGGCCGGTTGGGATACCCACGGCCTGCCGGTGGAACACGAAATTGAAAAGGAACTGGGTATTTTTGACAAAAAGCGGATTGAGCAGGAGGTGGGGATTGAAGAATTCACCCGCCGCTGCCGGGAATCCGTATCGCGCTACATCGGCGATTGGGAGGCCATGACCGAACGGATGGGGTTTTGGGTGGACCTGGGGGATGCGTATTCCACCATGGAAAACAAATACATTGAATCGGTGTGGTATCTGCTGAAGCTCATCTGGGAAAAAGGGCTGATTTTTCAGGATTACAAAGTGGTGCCCTATGACCCCCGCATCGGGGCCACCTTGTCCTCCCATGAGGTGGCCCAGGGGTACCGGGCGGGGGCGGAGCCT
>JAOUFO010000022.1 GCA_029858165.1 Deltaproteobacteria bacterium
AAAGAGAAAAAACCATGAGACAGATATTTCCAGACCATGAAAGTCAGCTGACACGGCTGGGCAAAATAGAAGGGCAGTTGAAAGGTGTGCGGAAAATGATAGAGGAACGCCGTTACTGCATAGAAATCATTTCACAAATCAAAGCGGTGCAGGGGGCCCTGAAACAGGTGGAAATGGGGGTGCTGGAAAACCACATCCATCATTGCGTAAAAGAGGCTGTCCGTGGAAAAGACCAGGATACCCTTGAAAAAAAACTGGAAGAGGTGGTGAAGGCTTTTGAAAAGATGTAACCCAAAGTTTTTTTAGGCGAAGGAGAACCCATGATGAACTCACAAAAACAAACCATGTTGATCCAGGGGATGACGTGTGCCTCCTGTGTCAGCGCGGTTCAACGGCAGGTAAAAAAACTGGATGGGGTGTTCCTGGCGGAGGTGAATCTGGCCACGGAAAAAATGGTGGTGGAGTTTGACCGGGAAAAAGTCACCCTGGGGGATATTCAAAAAGCGGTGGAAAAAGCCGGGTATGGGGCAGAGGTTCCCCAGGATACCAAACAGGTGGAAATTCCGGTGCAGGGGATGACCTGTGCCTCCTGTGTCAGCCGGGTGGAAAAGGCCGTCAGCCGGGTGGAAGGGGTGCAGTCGGTCACGGTGAACCTTTTGACTGAAACCGCCACCGTGGCATACCTTCCCCAAATCGCAAAACTTTCACAAATCAAACAGGCCATCCAAAAGGCCGGATACATTCCTCTGGAAGTCAGAGAGGAAGGTCGGGTGGATGCCCATCAGGAAATGAAGGAGCGTGAACGGCAGGTTTTGGGGATAAAAACCGCGGTGGCCGCGATGTTCGCTTTGCCCTTGTTGGCGATTGCCATGGGCCATTCCCTGGGTCTGGTGTTGCCCGATGGTCTGGACCCGGCCCAACACCCGTTGCGGTTTGCTTTGATTCAATTGGCGTTGACCCTGCCGGTGGTATGGGCCGGGTTCCAGTTGTATAAAAACGGTGTGAAAAGTCTTTGGAATCTTTCTCCCAACATGGATGCCCTGATTGCGGTGGGGACGGGGGCCGCCGTGGGGTACTCTCTGGCCAACACCTGGCTTATCTGGCAGCAGGGCGGCGGCGGGGAACTCCATTTGTATTATGAGACCGCCGGGGTGATCCTCATGTTCATTCTGCTGGGAAAATACCTGGAATCGGTAACCAAGGGGAGAACCTCCCAGGCCATCAAAAAACTGATGGCGATACAGCCCAAAACTGCCGCGGTGTTGCAGGCCGGTCAGGAAATCATCCTGCCGGTGGAGGAGGTGGAAGCCGGAGAGCTGGTGCGGGTACGCCCCGGAGAAACCATCCCCCTGGATGGGGTGGTGATCGAAGGGGCCTCCAGTGTGGATGAATCCCTGCTGACGGGAGAAAGCCTTCCGGCGGAAAAACGGGTGGGGGATGAAGTCACCGGTGGAGGGATCAACCAAAATGGGTTGTTGACCATTCGGGTGACCCGGGTGGGCAAGGACACCACGTTGGCCCATATCATCCGGCTGGTGGAGGATGCTCAAGGGTCCAAAGCCCCCATTGCCCGGCTGGCGGACCAGGTGGCCGGGATGTTTGTGCCGGTGGTGATGGCAATTGCCGTGCTGGCGGGGCTGGGCTGGCTGGCGGCCGGGGAATCCGTCACGTTTTCGCTTTCCATTTTTATCGCCGTGCTGGTGATTGCCTGCCCTTGTGCTTTGGGGCTGGCCACGCCCACCGCGATCATGGTGGGCACCGGCAAAGGGGCGGATATGGGGGTGCTGATCAAAGGCGGGGAGGCACTGGAACAACTCAGAAAAATCAATGTGGTGGTGTTTGACAAAACCGGAACCATCACCAGGGGCAAACCGGAAATCACCGATATCATCCCGCTGGATGGAACCCCGGAAGATCAATTGCTTAGTCTGGCCGCCGGTGCGGAAGTCGGTTCGGAGCATTCTTTGGGGGCCGCTATTGTTCAGGGGGCCAAAACCAGGGGGCTGACCCTATTGCGAGCGGAAGGATTCAAGGCCATGCCGGGCCAGGGGATAGAGGCCAAGGTGGGTGGAATCCGTCTCCTGATGGGGAACCTGGCTCTGATGCGGGACCGGGGAGTGATTCAAACCGCTCACCCGGATGAAAAGGGGCTGTCACAAGCCGGAAAAACCGTCATGTATCTGGCGTTGGATGGCAGGTTGTCTGGTCTGCTGGCCGTGGCGGATCCTATCCGACCCGAAAGCCGGGAGACCATTGAGGTCCTGCACCGCAAGGGGATACAGGTGGTGATGCTTACCGGAGACAACCGCCACACCGCCCGGGCGGTGGCGGCTCAGGCCGGGATTGATCGGGTGATTGCTGAGGTGTTTCCCGCGGATAAGGAAAAGGAAATCCGGCGGCTTCAGGCTGAAGGGCTGAAAGTGGCCATGGTGGGGGACGGGGTGAACGACTCCCCGGCGTTGGCCAGAGCCGATGTGGGGATCGCCATCGGAACCGGAACCGATATTGCCATGGAATCGGCCCATGTGGTGCTGATGCGGGGGTCCATCCAGGATGTGGCGGTGGCCATCCGGTTGAGCGAGGCCACCCTGCGCAACATCAAACAAAACCTGTTCTGGGCCTTCGCATACAATACCCTGGGCATTCCCATTGCGGCGGGGGTGCTGCAGATTTTCGGGGGGCCGTTGCTGAACCCCATGATCGCCGGAGCCGCCATGGCCTTCAGCTCGGTATCCGTGGTCAGCAATGCCCTCAGGCTGAAACGGTTCAAGCCTGCCTAAGATTTAAAGTTGGGTACACCTCATGTTCAACGGTTTTACGATCGGCCAGCGGGAGGGGTGACCGGTGAGAACAACCTGTCAAATATGCCTCCCTACCCACACCACCAGTCCGATCACCACGATTTCACTGGTATCCAGTTTCGCATCAAACGGCAGGTAGGCCGGATTATCCGATATTACACGCACCATTTCGCCCGGCAACAGTTGAAGCCGTTTGACCTGAAGGGTGTTTCCCATGCGTACCAAATAGATGCCATCCGGCAAAGCGCCATGCAAGGGGGTTGTGTTGATCAGGATGTCATCACCCGGAGCCAGAGTTGGGGCCATGCCTTCTCCCCGAATTTCAATTACATGAAGTGATACCGCTGGCCCGTATCGGTTGATCTCCGAGGTTGAAAAAGGCCGGTATCCAGACGCATCAATCTCATTGATGTCTCCCATTGAGCCAACCGAAACCAACACATCCCGTCGGGGGATCATCACTATCTGGCTATCTATGTCGGTCAGGGAGGGTTGTTGAGCGTCTTCCTGGAACACCGATCCTTTGCCTGTGGCCAGCCATTCCACCGAAACACTGGCGGTTTGGGCCAGGGAGATCAGTTTGTCTCGTGGCGGTTCGGTAAAACCGCCCAACCAATTGCGCAATGTGCCTTCCGAAACACCAATTTTTTTCGCATATGACCGAACACTTTCCCCTTTTAATGTAGATGACAACCGTTCAGGGAAACCTAAATCATATATGTCTGTTGACATGCGTATTATTTTGAATTACGTTTTACCCAAAACAATTGGGCCGATAACATGATGCCTTTATCAGATTCAGAAAAAATGAAACCCAGTGAACCCATTGAACCCAGTGTGATTGTAACGGTTCGTTTTCCCATTCCCCTCTACAAAAAACTACAAAGGATGGCTGTGGAGCAAACCCGGGATAATTTTTCAAATACTGTTCAACGGCTGGTGCTGAAAGGCTTGGAAAACGATCCGGTCTGAAAGATACACCCCATGTGGCAAAGGGGGGGGGGACAAGATATCAAACACGAAAGGGTGATATTGATCGTTCCGGTTCTGTTCGTTAAACGGGACTTTCCAGAAGTAGCCTTAAAAACAATTCGGAAGAGGTGGATTGGTGTTCAAGCTGTTGAAATGAAATGGGGGCCTTATCATGGATTTCTCCTCAATGGTATTTGTTAAATTGCTTCCAGCACAAAAGTAAATATTATCACATCCTGATATTTATTGGAATGCGACCCCTCCAGCCGATGTACCTGGGCCATCCCCATTTTCAGAAAAATAATCAAATGGTGACATTTGAATTTTTTGAATTACAAGACGGCATCTCACGTTGTTAACGGATCTCTTTTTTTCTCCCGGTCAATAAAAGGGGAAAAGGGAATGGTTTCATTATTTTACCATAACTCCCTGTCCGCTGGGTTTCCTTACCCCTTTTCTTACAAATTGAAACAGTTTATAAGAAAATGAAACCAAATTATGATGGGGGTAAGGGTTTGGTGGGAGCACCCCTGGCCATGTTGGATTATCGTTATCCGTAAAAGGTGTAAAAAGTGATGGCAAACGGGTCAAAACTTTGATAAACCTGTTAATAAGAAACATTCCTGTTAATTGGATTTTCAGAAAGCTGCGTTGCCCATGAAGCCCGCAATTTATCTGGTTGGATCCCCCGAGAAATGGGACTTTGTCACTGAAATTTTAAGGAAAAAAGGATACGAATTTTTCATCCTGGAAAACCCGAAAGCCGCCCTTGAATTGATAGGGGGAACGGAAAAGGAAACCCCCGGCCCTGTACATTCCGGGGCCGCCCCTCCCCGGCTTGTGTTGTGCGGCGGGTCGGATGGAACCGGGTCCGTATCAGATTGGATGGAGGAGTTTCACCGGCTGGCGCCTGATTTACCGGTGATGGCCCTGGGGGATAATGCCGCGGCGGACCAACTGGCGGACTGGATGAATCTGGGTTGTGCCGGAGTGATTTTTTCCAAAGAGGCAGAGGAAACATGGATGGCCAGGGTGCAATCCGTTTTGGAAAGGCAGGCACTGCTTTCGGATTATGAGGCCAACGCCTTGAAGTTTTTCCGCCAATTGGATGGATTTCGGAGAGGTTACGAGCGGGCAAAAAGAAATCTGGATTCTGCCGGGGTGGCCTACGGCAATCTGATCCATCCGTCGGCCCAGGGGGCGGGCACACAGGGGCCGGTCCGCACGGAGCTTCGCACCCACACCCCGGAAGGGTTGGGGGGGGATTTTTCTCAGGTCAACTTTCGGGGCCAGGTTGTGGATATTCTGGTGGCGGATGTTTCCGGCCACGATGCGGGTGCGGCATTTTATGCGATGATGATCAAAGCCCTGTTTGACCAACAGCTTCTGGCGGGGTGGGATGGGGAGGGTTTTTTAAGGCGATTGAACACCCAATTGTTAAACGCCACCCTGACCGAAAGGTTGATAACGGCCATTTATGTTCGGCTGGACCTGCAAAAACAGGAAGCAGAGGTGGTTTCAGCCGCCCATCCCATGCTGATTCGCTGCTCCCGCAAAATGCCGGTTCCCCGTCCGTTAAAGGTGCAAGGGGATGTCCTGGGGGTGTTTGGCTCCATTCAATTGGAAAAAAAAAGGTTCAGAATTCAATCGGGAGACCGATTGTATCTACATACCGACGGGTTAACCAATTTGTTTCGGGTTGACGGCCCCACGGGGAAAAAAGAACGGTTGTCGGAAGCGGGGTTGGATGGGTTGATTCAAACCCATGGAAGAGGGCCTCTGGAGGGGGTTGTCCAAAACATATGGAATGACGCTTTGGCATTTTGCCGTCACCGGGTGCAGGATGACCTGCTCCTGATGGGAGTTGAAATACCTTAAATAATTTAAACAAAACCAATGTATCAATCACATACAGATAACAACAAGTTAATTATCCGGTTTTCATCCGATCTGGCCGCAGCCGATCGTGTGGTGCTGGAAAGCCAGGATTTTTTTGGGCGGTTTGCCCAGGGAAACCAATCGGATGTCAAAACGGTCCTCAGGGAACTGCTGATCAACGCGGTGGAACACGGCAACCGGGGGAACCCGGACAAACAGGTGGAGTGTGTGGTGGAGTACCTGGGAGGGGAAAGGTTCAAACTGGAGGTGAAGGATGAAGGGGAGGGTTTTGACCCCTTTCAACTGAAGGTGGACATGGATGATCCCTTGCAGACCCGCAAAAGAGGCTACTCCCTGATCAACCAATTGGCGGATGTGGTGGAATTTGAAGATCACGGCTCCCGGGTAACGGCCTTTGTGTCCATCACCCGGGAAACAGGGGTGGATGTGTTGGATGAAGCCGGGTGGAAGGTGTTGGTGCCCACCGGGAATTTGACCGCATCCAGTGCGGAAAACCTGAGAAAAATTCTGGTGGATTTGTTTGAAATGGATTTTAAGAAATTTCGGTTTGACCTGAAATATGTGGAGGATATGGATTCCATGGCCTTGGGGGTGATGGCCGGGTTTGGAAAAATGATGGAGGAAAAAACCGGAGACAAGGCACTGGTGGTGAGCAACGCCAACCGGGATTTGGTAAACCTGTTCAGAATGACCCGGCTGGAGAAAGTGTACCGAATGGAAGGGTTGGATGAACCGCACCCCATTGACATCCTTTGAAACAGAGGCAGGCCATGGATGAAGACATCATCATAGAATTTACCATTGAAGCCAAAGATCACCTTAGCACCCTGGAGGAGGACCTTTTGCGCCTGGAAGGGCAAATGGATGGGGAACTGGTGAACAAGGTGTTCCGGGTGATCCATTCCATCAAGGGTGGGGCGGCCTTTTTGGGGCTGGTGAAATTGAAGGACCTGGCCCATGTGATGGAAACCCTGCTTTCCATGATGCGGGCCGGGGATATCAGGCCGGAACACCAGTATATTGATGCCCTGCTTCAGGGAGGGGATATGATTGCCTCCATGATGGATGATATTCACCACAGCAACGAAATGGATATCAGCCGGAACCTGGCGTTGCTTACCGCGCTATTGAACGGGGAAAGCCAAAGCCCTTCCTCCACTTGGGCCCACTCCGCTGCGACGGCTTACCCTCAAACGGATGTGGCGGCCCCGGCCTCTGGGTTAAAAGGGGTGGAGGCCATGGCCCGGTATGAACTGAACCATTTGCCGCCCAACTACCGGTTTCTTTATCTGTTAAAATACGATTTGAACCAACTGGAACATCAAAGAATCACTCCGGTAACCCTGTTAAAGGAACTGCTGACCCAGGGTGAGGTGGTGGACGGGGTCCTGGTCCCCCCCACCCAGGATTTGCGCCTGGGGCTTCCCAGTGGTCATATGGCGTTTGATGTGTTGTTTGCCACCTGGCTGGATATGGATTTTTTGGAGGTGCTGGCCCGACTGCCGTCCGAAAACATCACCCAGTTGGATTTGGCTGCCATTCAAAAAGGGGGGAGGCTTCCGGCGGAATTGGATACCTCCCTGTCTGATCTGGTGTTTGTCTCTGCCCCAAGCGGCTCCGCCGGGGCAGGTTCACCCGAAACCAGAGGGTCCGTGCAGGCTGTAGCCCCCCAAAGCCGCCCCTTAAGGGGGGATGCCGCGCCTCGTATCAATCAAACCCCAACCAAAGGGCGGCTGTCAGATGAAATCCGGTCCCCGGCCTCCGGTCCATCCTCTCTCCCTTTACAGGAAATGAAACCAGACTCTCAAACCTCCCTGTTTGCCCATTCTCTTTCCTCCCAACCGGAGGCACCGGTTCCTATGGCCTCATCAACCCCCGTGTCCGGCAATCCGTCGGAACGACGCAACGAGCCGAATCTGACCGAAATCACCAAGCCCTCCCTCCCGGGGCCGGTTCCCATTGTCCCGAAAGAGGCCGAGGAAATTGATTTTGCAGGGCGGGGAGCCAACTCCCTGTTTGGAAAGGCAGGGGGCCAAACCACCGCCGTCCAGAGAAGCGGCGGGGATTCCGTGGAAACCGTGCGCATCAACGTGGCCATTCTGGACAAGCTGATGACCCTGGCCGGGGAACTGGTGTTGTTGCGCAACCGGTTTGTCCGCTGGGTGGATAAAACCAACCCGGTTTCCCGTGCCCTGGCCCACGGGATGGATATTGTGACCACCGAAATGCAGGAATCCATTATGGCCACCCGCATGCAGCCGGTGGGCAATGTGTTTGGCAAGTTTCCGCGGGTGGTGCGGGACCTCAGCCGGTCCCTTCAAAAGGAAATCAAAATCACCATTATCGGTAGCGAGGTGGAACTGGACAAAGCCATTTTGGAGGCTTTGGTGGACCCCTTGACCCACCTGGTGCGAAACAGTTGTGATCACGGAATAGAATCCCCGGAAATCCGCCGACAAAAGGGCAAAAACCCTGAGGGGGAGATTGTGTTGCATGCCTACCACCAGGGGGGGCAGATCAACATTGAAATTCAGGATGACGGGGCCGGGATTCAGGTTGGCAAGGTGAAGGCCAAAGCCCTGCAACGGGGGTTGAAAACGGAGGCCGAACTGGCCGAAATGACCGAAAGGGAGGTGTATTTCCTGATCATGCAGCCCGGCTTTTCCACCAATGAGGAGGTGAGCGAACTTTCGGGCCGGGGGGTGGGAATGGATGTGGTGAAAACCACCATTGACGGATTGGGCGGGGACATTGAAATCAAAACGATTCCCGGCAAAGGAACCACGTTTTTGATGAAGCTGCCCCTGACCTTGGCCATCATCCCCAGTTTGATTGTGGAAACCGGCGATGAACGGTATGCCATCCCCCAGGTGAATGTGGAAGAACTGGTGAGCCTGTATGCCGATGAAATTTCCAAAAAAATTGAATACGCCGGGGACCGGGAGGTTTACCGGCTTCGGGACCGGTTGCTGCCCATTATCCGGCTGAACGAGGTGCTGGCCCACCGCCAGACCTTTACCCCGGAGACCCGGCTGGAAATCATAGAACGGTATCGGCGGGAGATGGAAACCCTGAAGGATGCGGCCCGAACGGATCATGGAGCCTCCGGCGGGGGGATGGGGGAGGTAAAACGGCTGCTATCCATTTTGAATATCGCCGTGCTGAAGTTTGGCGCCAACCGGGTTGGGCTGGTGGTGGAAAAAATCCTGGGCATGGAGGAAATTGTGGTGAAACCCATGCATCCCACCATGAAAAAACTGGCATGCTATGCCGGCGCCACCGTGATGGGGGACGGCAAGGTGGCCCTGATTCTGGATGTACAGGGATTGAGCCGCCACACCGGGGTGGCCGCCCTGGTGGAGGATATGGAGGAGGACACCAAAACCCAGAGAGGGGAAACCACCCCGGTGCTTCTGTTTAAATACGGCCCGGCGGAAACCTTCGCTCTGCCCTTGAGTCTGATCAAACGGATTGAGCGCATAGCACCGGCTCAAATAGAAAAAGTGGGGGACCGGGAATACGTCACCGTGGACAAAACCTCCACAGTTGTTATCCGGGTGGATGAATACATGAATGTTTCCAGTGCAGTACAAAAAGACGAAATGTTTTTGCTGCTGCCCAAACATATCAGGCTGCCCATGGGGATCATGGTATCCTCCCTGGTGGATATTGAGGAGGTGGACCTGAATCTGAACCAAAAGGCCCATGTGGAGGATGGCATTATGGGCACCCTGCTGGTGGAAGACAAAATGGTGTTGCTGATGGACCTGCACCGGATGGCGGAACGGACCGGCAAAGGTTCCTCCGCCGGGATGGGGGCCGCTGTTCAATCACGGCAGGGCAAAAAAAGGGTGCTGGTGGTGGAGGATACACCGTTTTTCCGCAACCTGGTGGCCAGCCATTTGGAACAGAACGGGTTTGAGGTGGTCCGGGCCGAAAATGGCCGGGAGGGGTTGAGCCGTCTGAATGAATCCACGTTTGATCTGGTGTTGTCTGATATTCAAATGCCGGTGATGGACGGCATGGAGATGGTGAAACAGATCAAACTGAGCCAATTCCATAAGGATATCCCTTCCATCGCTCTGACCTCGTTGGATTCCAGCCAGGACAAGGAAAAAATCATGGCAAGCGGATTTGACCAGCATTTGGTAAAGCTGGATAAAGCCGAACTGTTGCGGGCCGTGCAGCAAACCCTGGCCACCCCCTAACCCGATTGAGGATCAAAAAACCTTATGGCTCAACTGGCGCTGCTTAACGAAAACATCCTTCAATTGGCCTCCTTCCGGCTGGCGGACCGGTTGTTTGGGGTGAACATTCTGGATGTCAGGGAAATCACACGGGAAATGGAATTTACCCCGGTGTTTCATTCTCCGCCGGAAGTAAAAGGGTATGTGAACATCCGGGGCAAGGTGTATCTGATTCTGGATTTGAGGACCATGCTGGGCTTTCCTCCGGGGGAGCCTTCCTCCATGAGCCGTCTGGTGATTTTTAAGCCGGAGGTGGGGGAATCCTTCGGGGTGCTGGTGGACCAGGTGGGGGATATCATCAACGCCCCGGCCGACAGTGTGGAATACCGCGCGGAGTTTAATGAGGGGCAGGCCCTTCAGGGAGAACCGCACAAAAATTTGATTTTGGGGGAATGCAAACTGAACAACCAACTGGTGATTATGCTGAACCCGGTCAATTTTTTAAAAGTGTTGGAATAACGACAAGTAACCCGTCTGTCCATCCAGGGTGTTGGGCAAAACCCATGAAGTTTTTCACTTCCAATGCAAAGAGGGATCATGCTTTTAAACTCAAGCGGTATCATCGGGGCGGCCAAAAAAGGGCTGACCCGCAGTCTGAAAATCAAATTGCTGGTGGCCTTTTTGTCCATCGGCATCCTGCCGGTGGCGGTGGTGGCGGTGATTTCCCTCTATCAGTCCAGCAATGCCCTGGAAGAACAGGTGTATGACCAGTTGAAAACCGCCCGGGAAATCAAGAAGGCCCAGGTAACCGGGTCGTTCCAGGATCTGGGGTATGAATTGAAAAACCTGGTGGATTTGACCGGGGTGCTGGATGCGGGGGGCATCACCGCCGAGGATGAAAAGGTGATAGACCGTTTTATGGCCAACAACGGGTATTCTGATGTGATGCTGGTGCAGCCGGACGGCTATAACTTTTACACCGTGGCCAAGGAGGCCGATTACCACACCAATCTGGTCAACGGTCAGTGGAAGGATACCAATTTGGGAGATATGGTGCGCAAAATCCTGAAGGACCAAAAACCCCACATGGCCCCTACACGAAAATATGCCCCGTCCAACGATGCCCCGGCCATGTTTACCGGGGCGCCGGTGTTTAAAAACGGCAGATTGATTTGGATTGTGGTGATTCAGGTTTCTCTGAAAGACATCAACGACATCATGCAGGAGCGCACCGGGATGCGAACCACCGGGGAAAGCTACCTGGTGGGTCGGGACCTCACCATGCGGTCCGATTCGTTTTTGGATAAGAGCGGCGCCCATTCGGTGGACCAATCCCTGAGAAACCCGGAGAAAGGATCCGTCAAAACCGAGGCCACCAAAGAGGTGTTTGAAAACAAAGCTTCCGGCGCCAAAGTGATAACAGATTACAACGGCAACCCGGTGCTTTCGGCTTTTGCCCCGGTGGAAATCGGGGACGGCATCACCTGGGCCATCATCGTGGAAATGGATGAATGGGAGGCTTTTCAGGCGGTCACCACCCTGCGCTGGGCCATCATCATTTTAATTGCCATTGCCGTGGCCCTGATTGCCATGGTGGGCATCTGGATGGCCCGCTCCATCACCAAGCCCATCCTGGATGTGGCGGGGGCGTTTCAGCAGGTGGCCGACGGCGATTTTACCGTGCAGACCCACATTACCAACAAGGATGAAATCGGCGCCCTGGCGGATTCCTTCAACCATACGGTTGCCACCCTGCGGGATATGTTTATGGGGTTGAGGAACAACGCCGGGGTGCTGGCCAGTTCTTCCGAGGAGCTTTCATCGGTGGCCAAAAATCTGGCCGCCAGCACCGAGGAAATGAGCATTCAGGCCAACAACGTGGGATCCGCCACCGAGCAGCTTTCCTCCAACATCAATTCCATGGCCTCCGGGGTGGAGGAAATGAGCGTCAATATAAGCAGTGTATCCAGCGGGGCAGAGCAAATGTCCAACAACATGTCCTCCGTATCCAGCGCGGTGGAGGAAATGTCCACCTCGTTTGAACAAATCGCCAAAAGCGCCCAAAACGCATCCAAGGTGGCCGGGGACGCCATGCAGATGTCCACCCAGGCATCCGAAACCATGAACTCCCTGGGGGTGGCCGCCAAGGAAATCGGCGAGGTGACCGAGGTCATCAAACGGATTGCCGAGCAAACCAATTTGCTGGCCTTAAACGCCACCATAGAGGCCGCATCCGCCGGAGAAGCCGGCAAGGGGTTTGCGGTGGTGGCCAACGAAATCAAAGAACTGGCCAATCAATCCGCCGGAGCGGCGGAGGATATTGCCAAACGCATCACCGCCACCCAGAAGAAAACCGATGAGGCGGTGGGGGTCATTTCCAAAGTGGCCACGGTCATCGGCTCCATCAACGATTCGGTGGAGGTGATCACCTCAGCGGTCAACCAGCAGTCCAAGGCCTCCAACGAAATATCCAACAACGTGGGGGAGGCTGCACGGGCGGCCAACAACATCGCCAGCGCCATCGCCGAAGTGTCCAAGGGCTCCAACGATCTGGCCAACAATTCCGGCGAGGCCGCCAACGCGGCCAATGAGGTCTCCAAAAACATCACCGGGGTGATCAAGGTGATCGGAGAAAATTCCAGCGGCATCACC
>JAOUFO010000296.1 GCA_029858165.1 Deltaproteobacteria bacterium
ATCACCCTCACCAGTTGATGGGGGAAGGTCATTTTGGATAGGGAGACCACCCGGATCGCCCGTCGGCGCAAGTTGTCCGTTACCCCGTAGGCGCCGCCGATCACCCAGGCGGCATCCGGCGCGGCGGATTGGCGCACGCCATCCAGCAGGGCGGCCAGTTCCCGGCTGGAAAGGGTCTCTCCCCTTTCATCCAGCAGAATCAGGGTGTCCCTGGGGGTCAGCCGCCGCAGAACATCCTCTTCTTCGGCCAAAACGGCCTGGGCGGGGTCCCTGCCGGAATGGCCCGCGGCTTTGAGTTCCACCAGTTCCACCTGGGCGAATGGTTTCAGCCGTTTCAGGTAATGGGCCACCCCGTCCTGAACAAACCGTTCGCCTCCTTTTCCAATCCAGATGATTTTTTGTTTCATGGGGTGCGGTTCAGGGGTTGTCTTTCCAGTAGCGGGCCAGCAGGTCTTGGGCGGCGTTGGGCACCCGTTCCAATGCATGCTCCCGGCGGATGCGGGAGGCGGATACGTCCGGCGGGTCGGCATCCAGCCGGGCCGCCACCAGCCTGCCGTCCGGGCCGGTCAAACCGGCTGGGGAGGGCCGGGCACGGATATTCCAGGGAGCAGGCAGCATCCGGGCGCATTCCGCTCCCAGCCCGGCTCCAGCGGGGGATTCACCCCCCAGCCCATGGAATCCGGGCCGGGCCACCAACAGCAGCCCCGCCAGGTCCAATATGGCGGCTGCCTCCTTCCAACGTGAAAACCCGGCAAACGCATCCCCCCCCAGAATCAACCGCAAGGCCCGCCCCGGATACAATGCGGCCAGGGCCTTTAAGGTGTGGATGGTGTAGGATGGGCCGGATTGTTCCAGTTCCAGGGTGCAAATGGCCACCCGGTTCATGCCTTGGATGGCGGCTTGCAGCAGATTCAGCCGCAACCCGGCAGGCAGGGCCGACTCCCCCTGTTTGAACGGAGAAACCCCGGCGGGAATCAAAAGAAGACGCGGGGCTGAAGGGACCCCGGCGGGGGATGTGCCTTCCCCCGGTTGATCCGCCTCCTCCGCCTTCCAGGCCAGGGCCGCGCGGATGACCGCCATGTGGCCCAGGTGTACCGGGTTGAAAGACCCCCCGAACAGCAGGATTTCACCCCCCGCCAAGGGGAGAGCAGAAGCCGGATGTTGATTTTTACCTTGCGCCATGGGGCCGGAAGGTTATTAGATAGGGATAAAAAATCGGGAAATTCCATCTTACCCCGGCGGGAATCCCCAGGAAACAGCCAAATCTGAAATCAAGGAGTGGTTTCCCCACCCCCGCCATCCAGGTGAACCCCAAACAACCAAACGGAACCATGACAGAACCTGCCTGTTTGTCATTTCTGGCCGTGGGTGTAAACCCCAGTGCCTTCAAGTTTGATTCCAGCGGCTCGTTGGATGTGGCCGGATGGTTTTTTTTGGGGGTCGCGGGGTTGGCGGTGGTGGTGTTTTTATATGCCCGGCTGAGCAAATGGAGCGAACGCCGCAAGGTACTGGGGGGCCAAAGCCATACAAAAGTAAAAATGACGGTCCAGGATATAGACATGGACCCCAAAGACCGGGAAATGGTGGAAACCATTGCCGGGTCCAAGGCCCCCCAGGACCTGTTGCCCCTGTTGCAATCCCGCATTGAATTTGAAAAAGCGGTGGACCGGTTTGTTAAAAAAAGTCCGGACCACCTGGTAACCGATTATATTTCTCACCTGCGTCAAAAGCTGGGCTACGGGTTTGACAATCCCCGCACACCGTTCAATCATTCCCGGATGGTGGCGGAGGGCAGCAAAATGAGCTGCATGATTCCCCTGCCCCGCAAAACCGTGTCTTACATCACCCAACTGATCAACACCAACGAAGAATGCTTTTACATTCTTCCACCCAAGCAAAAAGGGAAACCGGTCTCACTGGCCAAATTTGCCACCCTCACCTTTAAGGTGACCCGCCAGACCGATGCAGAATACACCTTTACCTGCAATGTGTTGGGCCAAAACCGGGATGAAATCGGCGCGGTAAAGCTGGCCCACACCGCCGAAATCCGAAAACTCCATTACCGGGAGGCCCCCCGGATTCCGGTAAACCTCACCACTCAGTTTTTTGTGATCAAACAGGATAAAGCCACCGCTCATCCGGCCTCTTATTACCGGGCCGAAGAGTCCAAGTATTCCTTTCAGGGCAGGTTTATGGATATATCACTGGGGGGAATCGCCCTGATGGCCCCCCCCGGTGATTTTCCGGTGCAGGCCGGGGATGTTTTGGTGTTTCATCTTTTTGAGGCCAATATCAAAGAAAACGTCATTTCCCGGGTGTTAAAATCCGAAACCATTGAAGGCGGGGGAATGAAGATTCACGGCAAACTGACCGGCATCCGGGAAATCAACCGCCTGAAGCTTTCCAAGTACTTGCAGTCGGTACAGGATGTCCCGCCGCCGCCCCCCCCGGCCGCCGGGCAGTAACACAAACTCCCTGCCCGGTTTGACGGAGCAGGGGTGGAAGGTTCACCTTTTTTTACCGGATTTTCATTTAAACATCATGGACCATATCAAATCCCTTATCCGCACCATCCCCAATTTCCCCAAGCCGGGCATCATGTTCCGCGATGTCACCACCCTGTTTCAGGATGCCGAAGGGTTTAAAAAAACCATTGAAATCATGGCCCGCCATTACCGCAACGAACAAATAGACGTGGTGGTGGGCATAGAATCCCGCGGGTTTATTTTGGGTGCCCCCCTCGCGGTGGAACTGAACGCCGGGTTTGTGCCGGTGCGCAAGCCGGGCAAACTGCCGGGAGACAAAGTGGGGGTGGAATACGATCTGGAATACGGCACCGACCGGCTGGAAATCCACACCAATGCCCTAAAAAAAGGTCAGCGGGTGTTGCTGGTGGATGATTTGATCGCCACCGGAGGCACCATGGCCGCCGCATGTCACCTGGTGGAACAACTGGGGGGGGTGGTGATGGGGTTGGGCTT
>JAOUFO010000297.1 GCA_029858165.1 Deltaproteobacteria bacterium
CGGGTCCAGGAGGGGGAAATACGGGATATTCCGACAGCAGGGCTGGATTTCGGCTACCGCCGCTCAGCCCTTTCTGCCGCCAATGGCAACCTGGCTTTGGAAGGGGTGTTCGCATTGGAATCCCTGGATGCGGCCGAAATGGCCCGCCGGGAAAAAGAAATCCAACAAATCCGCCGGGAAACCCAACCCAGGGAAAACCCCAACTGCGGTTCGGTGTTTAAAAACCCTCCCGGCCATTTCGCCGCCCGGCTGATTCAGGAAGCGGGGTTAAAGGGGACCCGCCTCGGGGAGGCCCAGATCAGTTTGAAACATGCCAATTTTATCGTAAACCTGGGGCAGGCCACCGCCGCCGATGTGCTGGGGCTGATCACCATCATTCAGAAAACCGTCAAGGATTCCTCCGGGGTGGAATTGGAAACCGAAGTTCAGGTGATCCGCTAAACCCGATTTTCGGGTGGTTTCAGCGGGGCGGCAAGGGGCTATCGGCCGGGTGGGCCGCAGCCAAAGTTTTCAATCCATTTTGGTCCTGGTGATCCCATGAAGGAGGATTTTAAAAACCGGAACATTCCCCGCAAGCTGGTTTCCCGCAAACGGACCTCCCCTGAGAGCAACCCGCCGCAGAAACCGGCGGGGGATTCCAGAAGCCCCTCCCCCGGCAGCCCCCCCAAAGTCCGGATGGGAGATGGCCGGGGAATCCTCTCCAGACCCATTCTGCCACCTAAAAAAGAAGGGGGCCGCCCCCCGGACCGTTTTGGCGGGGTTCACGGTCTCCATTGGCCCTCCGGCCCCCCCTTATCACCGGAAATTGCCCAGAAGGAATCCAAAGGGGCGGAGGCTGTTTCAGGTCGCCCTGAGGAATCCACGGCCCCCAGAGGGGGGCTCCCCGGGACTGAACAGGAGGGGAAGGCCGGGTGGACCCACCCGGCGGGTACCCGGCTGGCGGGATTGGCGGTGGTGTTTCTCACCGTGTGGGTGGCCGCCGGTGCGATGGTTCAGGGGGTCCGTTTCTGGCATCAGCCCATCACCAGCCTTTCCCTTTCGGGCAATCAGATATTAAGCCGGGAAGAACTGCTGTCCGCCGCGGGGGTTTTTAACGGCATCAGTCTGGCGGAAACAGACCCTTATTCCATGTCCTCCCGATTGACGGCCCTCCCCTGGGTGAAAACCGCGGAGGTAAGGCGCAGCCTGCCCGGTGTGGTGCGGATTCAGGTGGAGGAAAGAATCCCCGCCCTGTGGCTTGAGGTGGAGGGGGGGGGGGCGAATGGGGATGGCCCAATGCTGGTGGATCAGGAGGGTGCAATCCTGACCATCGGGAGGGAACCGGCCCATCAACAGGTTTCCGCCCCCTCCCGGATTTCCGATCTGCCCCGATTGAAAACCGGCCGCGTCCCCGCAAACCCTGGAGAAGCCGCCCCCGGGTCGGCCACGGTGGGCCGCCGGTTGGAATTTCCCGCTTTGCGGCGGGGGTTGGCCGCATTGAAAGCGGCTGAAGCCGCGGGGTACTCTCTTCAGGGGGCCAGAGTAAACGCAACTCAGCCGTTTGTGACCCGGCTGTTTCTGCCGACGGAACACCAGGAAATCCTGTTGGCCCCCCATCTGGAACAAAAAGGGGTTGAATTGTACCGGTTGATGAAAATGGGGATGTCCCCCCTGATGGCAACCCAACGCATTGTGGACCTGCGGATGGCCTTTGGAAAGGAAACCCGGCGGGTATACCTGAGGCAGGGGGATTGAGCCATGCGGGTTCTGGTTCAGCGGGTGCGCCAGGGGTGGGTGGAATGGGATAAGGCTTCCACCCCCCCCATCGGACTGGGGCTGGTGGCCCTGGTGGGTTTTTGCCGGGGGGACACCCCCCGGATGTTGGCCCCCATGGCCCGGAAAATGGTGGAACTGCGGATTTTTCCCGATGAGACGGGGCGGATGAACCGCTCACTGGGAGACCTGAACCTTTCGGGGGAAGGCGGGGGGCTGGTGCTGGTGCCCCAGTTCACCCTGTATGCCGATTGCCGCAAAGGACGCCGCCCCGGTTTTTTTGATTCTCTGGAGCCAGGGGCGGCATCCGGGCTGTTTGACCGGTTTGCCGCCGCCTGCCGGGAAATGTGCCCCAGGGTGGAGGCCGGAAAATTCGGGGCGGATATGCGGGTCCATCTGACCAACGACGGCCCGGTGACCATCTGGCTGGACAGCCGGGAACTGGGCCTGGATGAACCCGCCGGGTCAGAAGGCCCGGCATAGTTGTTTGATTGGCCGGGGTTCCTTGGGGGTGGCGGCCCACCGTCCCCTGGGGTTTTTTGAACCCGGGAATTTCCGGGTTGACCGCGGAGGTTTCATAGGGTGAATTGGGATGGTGCATCCCCTGCTCAGGAAAGAAAAATACCATGGCCCGACGAAGTTTGCTGTTTTTCACCTTTTCCTTGTTTTGTCTGCTGACCCTGCCCCGGCTGTTGGGGCTGGGGATGTTTTTTGACGGCCTGCAATATGCCAGCGTGGCGCGCAATCTGGCCCAGGGGTACGGGACCTGGTTTCACCTGCAATACACAGACACCCTGATGCCCCATTTCTACGAGCATCCTCCGGTGGGATTCTGGCTGGAATCGTTGTGGTTTCAGGTGTTGGGGGACCACCTGTGGGTGGAAAAACTATGGGGGTTCACAGTGGCCCTGGCCCTGGGGGGGGTGACGGCGGTTTTGTGGCGCAAAGTGACCCAGGCCCCCTGGGGTTCCAGGGGAGAGGCCGGACCGAAGGGCGCGGGGGAATGGTGGCCCCTGATGTTGTTGGTTTTCAATCCGCTGATGTTCTGGATTGTATCCAACAACATGCTGGAGCTTCCCATGGCGGTGTTTTCTCTGTTGGGGGCGTGGGCCGGCCTGCTGGCCGCGGCACCCCTGAAAAAAGAGGGAAGCATCGTTGGGGTTTGGAAATCAGCGGGGTGGGGGGTGGCGGGCGGGGGGTGGCTGTTGCTGGCCGGTT
>JAOUFO010000023.1 GCA_029858165.1 Deltaproteobacteria bacterium
TCCTGTAATCGGCCCCGCACAGCATGACGGCCACCCGGCGGGTGGGTTGGTCATGCAGCAGCCGGGCAAGGGAATTCTTGTCCAGCCCGTAAGTCAGATGGCGCAGGGGCAGGTGGCGGGCAATCCATGTCTGGCGGCGCTGAAAGAAAAACTCCCCCCACAAAGTCACCCAGGCGGCCATGGGGCCTTCCGGCAAACGGCGGCTTTTGAGCAAGGCCAGCAGTGCCCCGGTAAGGGCCATCCGCCGCAAGGGGGATTCATCCGGGCCAAGGGTGTATTTTTGGGTCCGCTCCCCCATCCCCACCGCCATGGCGGCCACCCACCGGCGGGGCAGATCCGGATGGCTTTTTTCCAGTTCCCGGCAGACCAGGGCCATCTCCGGTTCTTTCATGCCGGATTGTTCCAGCAGCCGCACCAGATTGCGCAGCTGGGTGTCATCGGCCAGGCGGACAAGCTTTTCCCAAGGGGGGTGGGGGGTGTTCAATCCGGTGGCCGCCCACAACCGGCCATCATCACCCTCCGGCCCCCCCGCCATCTGACCCCCCGCCGTCTGACCGCTGGTTTTCCCCAACCCGGCGGCCAGCCCCCGCAAACGGTTCCAGGTGGCAGGGGGCAAAACCAGCCGCCATTCCAACCGGCCATCGGTCATATCGGCCTGTTGACGGAAGGCGATTCCCCCGCCGGATATCCGTTGGGCCACCGCCCCCAACTGCCCGGGGGGAATGGTTTTGACTGCCGCCAGATGCCAGGTGTAAGGCCGGCCGGACACCCCTCCCCACACTTTGGCCGCTTCTCCGAACAACACCCGGAAAAAATCTCCGACAAAGGTGGGAGCGGCGGACCGGCTGAGGGTCATCAGCCCCTGATGAACCCGAAGGGAAAACACCACAAAAGCCTCCAGTTCTTTTTGGCCGTTCATCCACAAGCGGACCACCACCGCCTGTCCGTTGTCCGGGGGCGGCCCTTTTTCCAAGCCCCCCGCGGAGAAAAATTGAGCCAGTTGGTCCGCCGCCTGTGGCAGGGTGGTAAAAACCGCCGGTTGCTGGAACATCCGGGAGGCCAGTGCCCCCCCGTTTAAGGTGAAAAAAATCTGACCCCGCATTCCTGTATCCGCCACCTCAACAGGGGCGGCTGGACCGGCCTTTTGGATGCGGGTTTTGGGTTCCCCTTGAGGGCGGCAAACATAATGGCCCTCCAGGACAGAATAAAAGGCCCTTTGGGCCGGGGCCGCCATGGCCCGGTCCTCTATCAGGTCCCGCCCCCGGGGGGTGACCAACAGCCGGATGGCAAACGGGGGGATTCCCTCCCCCCCAAAACGGGCCAGGGCCATGGTGTAGGAAAGTTCGCCGTTTAAATGGTGGGAAAGCTGGCCGGTGACGTTGCGTTTAAACCGGCAGCCGGTCATCTGGTTGCGCTGGCGGGTGATGAAGTTGAACGGTTCCAGGCCAGTGGCCGCCGCTTGTTCCATCAATTTCTGAAGGGTGGATTTTCCCTGGCTCAGGGAGGTGAGAGCAGTCGTATCCCGGGGGGTCAGCCCCAGCACAAAGGGGAATTCCATGGGCTGGGCGGTTTGAACCACCACCAGGCTTTCCACGCCATCGGATTGCAGTTTTAAAATGTTGGTGGTATGGAGTTCCACCCCATCCAGGGTCACTTGACCCCCGCCACTCTGGGCCAGGGATGCCCCCATGGCGGTAAACAGGGTTTTGGCGAACAGCCCGAAATAGGTTTCTATCTGCATGGCCATCGGCACATCTTTCTTCAAAGCCATCGGCCCATTGATGGACGCAGGGCTGGCGGGGGCACCGGGAGGACTTTAAAGGGCAGCGGGCTTGCGGGTGGATTTTTCCTGGATGATTTGAATCAGTTCCAGGGCGGTTTTGATCACCGCGGGTTGTTGAAAGGAATACTCCTGAAAACTCATTCCCTTGGCGGACCGTTCTCCGACGGGATCGCCGAACCCCTCCTCCGGTTTTGTGGCCCCCAGCACAAAAAACGGGGTGAAGGCATAGGTCTCCTTGGAGGCATAGCCCATCCCCTTGGGCTTGGCTTTGGCCTCCGCACCCAGCACCAGAAGGTAGTCCTCGGTCCCCTTGGAGGATATTTTGCGCAGGTGGTAAGGCAGGGTCCATTCGTGTTTGGGGGTTCTGCGCCGCACCGAAACCGATTCCGGCGTGGATTCCAGCCGGTCGCTTACATACTGGGCAAAGGGCTTGTATTGATCCCCCATTCTGGCCCTGAGCAGATTCAACTGGGTGTTGTAGGTGGCCAGGGTGTTGTGGAAAAACGGATTGGCGATCTGTTGGTGGTTCATCAGGGTGATCTGCCACACCGGTTTGCCATCGGCAGGTAAAACCGGGGCAGGCTCCGGGGTATAAGAAACTGGCTCCGGGGGAGGAGACTCCACCATTCCCTTCAGGGTGGAAAGGGTGCTTTTGGCCACGGCTACCGCCTGGGTCAACTGCTCCCGCAATTTTTTATAGGGGCCGAAGTTTTCGCTTTCCGGCTCCACATCCAGTTTTTGGTCCGGAGCCACCTGCTCATTAACTTGGGAGACCAGGTCGTTGAAAACAGGGGTTGGGAGTTCCTGCAACAGGGCTGTTTCCCGGGAAGGGTCGTCCACAATCTGGGCCAGCAGGGTTTTGCCCCGCATCACAATTTTGGAATACATCTTGAACTTGTTGGGGTGGTTTTTCAGCCCCTGGGTCATCCAATTGAGCAGGTATTCTTTTTTAAGAGCCTGGAACTTTAGGAAGTTAAACCGAAATTCCCTCTCTTGTTCCCCCATTTTGGCTTTGAACCCCTCCTTGAAATAGATCAGGAAGAAAAACCGGCGATAGTCGTATTTGTTCAACACATGGGGATAGGAATACACCAGCCCCGCTTTGCGCCGGTTTTCCACGCTTTCCCGGGTCAGATAGGCCGGAGACAGATTGGAAATCAGATCATGCCGGTGGTGGGGGGGCAGGCACTGGGTGAACAGCAGGTTCATCACCTGATTCAATTGGGTGAGAATGGCTTCCTGTTCCTCTGGAGAGTACACCGAGGGGAACCGTTTGGCCGGGTCCCGGATGGCCTTTTGCAAAACCTGGATCACCTCCATGGTTTTTTTCACCTTGTACAAGTCGTACAGGATGTATACCTCTCTTTCAAAAGAATCCCGCTCCTGAAACACCAGATTGCCCTGGGGGTCTTCCACAATCTGAAAAAAATGGAGCAAAAACCCCCGGATGCCCCCTTCGGCGTCAAAAGGGACCATCAGGTTTAACAGATTGGATTGCATCTGGGGGGAAAGAGCGGAAATTTGGGTCAGCTTGGGCTTGATCAGGGAATCCAGAAGGCGGCGGATCTGTCCGGCCTCCCAACGGGCGGCGGACCCGGCCCCCTGGGTTTCGGCGTACAGTTTTTCCTGACTGCCCCAATAGCCGTCCTGTCGGGTCAACTCGGCGGTTAGTTTTTGGATCAGGTTGGCCGGATTTTCCACCGGTTCCACCATCCGGACGGCATCTTGCAATTGTTGCAATTGAGACATGGTTGGAACACCCAGCCTGATGAAGGGCCTCCCTAAGGCCGGTTGGCCAGGGGGGACGCGATTTGTAAACGGATATGGTCCTGCACGGCAGGGGGGGCAGCCCGATGAGAATTCCGACGGCCTATAAGGAAAAGCAATGCCTTTTCTTTTATAATCGTGCAATCCCCAAATGTAAATATGAAATGAAACTTCATAATTTTTTCATATTCATCCCACATTTTTGTTTTATGGTTTATACACGACAAAGTTCCTATCCCGTGGATGGGATCACCACCCCAAAACCGACCTTATCCCTTTGGGTAATTTTTGGCGAGAGTCCGCAAAAGAGGAAATCCCCTTCGGGAGGGGTCCATTGGGCCGGGCTTCCTCCGGTGATTGCTTCCGATCAGAATGTTAACCAGTCAATGGAAATTCCATGGAACAAAATCCCATCAGACAAATCCAACAAAACCTGGAACAACTGATTGAGGAACGGTATGCCGGTTCCAAATCCACTGCCGCAGTGGAACTGATCCGCCAATCCATCCGGGTGGATTTAGACCTGTTGGAAAAAATGCTTCCCCCCGACAACTCCCCCGCCACCCCCCAGAAAAAAACCGCCCAGGGGTAAACCGTCTCTTACCCTCCAACAACAACCATGGCTGGTTTTGGGCCTTTCGGGCTCTCTCAGACGGAAAACCAATTTCCGCCAATGGGTCTTAAGGATTTCCACCCAAAAAAAATCAAAGGCGGGCTGGGTTGATAACAACCCGGCCCGCCTTCAGATGCTTAATCCAGCACTTTTTCAAGCTTTCCATTCTGTTTGACCCTGAACTCATCACCGGGTGAAGCCCGATTCCCCTGGGTTTCAATGTGAGGCCAAGCTGTCAGGAACTTTAAACATTGTTGGTATAAAGGGATACTCTGCCAGCTTCTGACCAGAAAAAACATGATGTGACCGGATTTTTTCCAGGCTTTTCGTTCATTGGGATTTCTTTTAATGTTCCTGTCCTGGGTAATGATAATCCACTTTCCTTCTCTTTTCCCCTGAAGGCCCATGATCCATTCCTTATCAGGAATGCCGCGGATTTCAAGGGTTGAGGAATGAAAATAACCATGGTTGTCGTTTCCAACGATTTCCAATAGTTTGGTAAACTTTAAAGGAAGATTTTCGTCAATAAGGACGTTCAAATTGGGTAGGCCTTTTCAAATTTGACGGCTTGATTTACAAAAT
This sequence comes from Deltaproteobacteria bacterium, assembly GCA_029858165.1. GTDB lineage: Bacteria > SAR324 > SAR324 > SAR324 > JACQKK01 > JAOUFO01. The sequence goes on from JAOUFO010000023.1 coordinate 4,746, forward strand.
CCGGGTTGATTTGAAACCATTCGGCCACCGCATTTACATCCTTTTCCACCTCAAAGGCTTTGGCGACCACCGATGCCTGTATTCTTGTCCCCCTGATGGTCGGGTGGCCAAAACAGAACTGAGGGTCTACTACAATTTCAGTGCACCCCTTATCCGGGTACCATCTCACCGCGATCTCATTTTCATATTCAACTGTTTCCGCCACAGACAGGATAACCTGATGAAAGGAATAGTGGCCTTTTCCGTCCAAATCCAGGAATACCTTTTCTCTATCAGGACCTTCCATCTCGTAAAACAGCAACTTTCCATCTGTAAATATTTTTTTAGAGGAAAAAGGAAAATCTGTTTTCAATGCGGATTTAAAAAATTCAACCGCCTTTCGGATTTTCGCCAGGGATACCCCTCTATTCATGAAGGCTTTGATGAAACGCAATTCAATCAAATCATGAAAATCGATGGCTTCTTCATAAGCAGGCTCAAAAACCGGTTTTTTTTTGAATTCCACTTCATTTCGGACATATTGAACCCCATGCATCCACCGCCGTATCTTGGCAGGAGGGATGTGAATCAGTTTGGCGGCATCGGAAAATGAAAAAATCCCGGAGCTAAAATAATCTTTCGCTTTTGAGTCCATATCACATTTCAAAATTGGGTGAACAAAAGGTCTTCATTATACATATTTCAATCCAATCTTTATGCCAATTTTTTTTCTTTCCCAATCCGAGACCTCTGCATAACGGCCAAAAGCTTACGTTTTGATAAAAAAGCGGGGGTCGCAGGTTTCCAAATCATATCTGAATAATTTTTCCGCCTCACAGAAAAAATTCACATCCCGATGGAAGGCTCAATCAATGGGATGAAAATCACTATTGTGAAGAACATCTTACGGACCAGCCCTCGTTGAAATGATTCTATCCAGAGGGATTCCCCATGGACATTCCCCCATCCGCCGCCCTAGAATCACCCCATGGAAACCCATACCTTCAAACTCTCCTGCGGAGTGGCCACTTTCATGGATTTTTTTCCGGCGGAAAACGGTCCACCCAGCCCATCTGCCTCCCCGGTGTTAATGATTTCCGGGGCGATGGGGGTTCCCCGGGGATATTATGTGCCTCTGGCCCGCAACCTGGCCGCTCAGGGATTGAATGTGGCCACAACTGAATGGCGGGGCCATGGGGACAGCCCCCTGCGTCCCTCATGGCGGGTGACTTTTGGCCATGACGATATGCTGGCCCAGGAATTTCCCGCCTGGGTGGAGGAAACCCGCCGGAGATTTCCCGGCTCCCCCCTGTATTTGATGGGCCACAGCATGGGCGGCCACATCAGTTCCATGTATCTCAGCCAAAACCCCCAGGGAGCCGCCGGGCTGATCCTGGCGGCCACCCCTTTGCACCACTACCGTCAACTGCCCTTCCCCAAAAACCTGGTGTACCTGGGGGTGGGGTTGTGTATCCGGGGGGTGTCTTTGGTGGCGGGGTACTACCCCGGCCATATCCTTGGCTGGGCGGGCCGGGAGGCCAGAGGCACCATGGCTGATTGGTACACCATCATGCGCACCGGCAGGTTTCGGATAGCCAACAGCCCCCATAACTTTGAGGCTGATTTTGGCAAAATCACCCTGCCCCTGCTTTCCATCGGGTTTTCCGATGATTCCATGGGTCCCGAAGCCATGTTGCGGGCCATGGAAAACAAGCTGTCCTCCGCCGTTGCCACCCGTTGGCGGTTTACCCCCGCCGATTTAAACGCACCGGAATTGGGCCATTTCCGCTGGGCCAGAAACTCCGATGTGCTGGCCTCCAAAATTGCCGCCTGGGTCAATGGCCAAAGATAAGGCGGCAAGCCCGGCTAAAAGGCGGGGGCGCCTAACAGCAGGGGGTGGAATCCCACCAGCAGGCCGTAGAGCATCAGCGCCCCGGCGATAGCCGGGAGGCTCAATTCTCCGGGGATCAGCCGGGTGCGCCCGGCCAGGATGGCGGCAAAAGGAATGTTGGAGGTTTGGGCGGAAAACGCAGGCCATTGGGCCGCCAGATGGAGCTTGCGACGCCTGTCTATGTGGACTGAACCGGCCACGGCCAACAGGAAAAACCCGCCGAAGAACAGCACCCCGGCCGGGGTGCCTGCGGCCAGCAAATGGGCCAAGGCCCACAAGGCGATTCCCCACAGGGAGGGGTGACGGGTGATCCGTTGAATTCCAAAGGGGGTCCAGCTTTTTTTGGGGTGTTCCTTCAGCAAAATGGCGGTGGGGCCGGGGGTGATGTTGCCCAACACAATCAACACCAGAGAACATGGCATCAACACCAGCGGCAGCCAGCGAAAAGCCGAAACCTGCCACAAGCGGATGTGGGGGGCCTGCTGGTAGCTGACCACCATCCACCCCAGGGCCGCAACGGCCGCCAGGGAATACACCCCCAGATAGACTTTAAGCCCCAACAAGGCCACCAGCCGCCCCCGGACGGGGGCCGCGGCCAGCCCCATGTGGCTGGCCAGCAGGGTCAGGGAGGAAATCCCCACCCACAACAGCGGATTGTCGGCATCCATCACAGCCTCCAGTTTTTTCTCTTGGGGCAACTCAGTGGAGGTCCTGCCCTGGGTTCGGGGCAGAGCCTTTTGCGGCCGGTTTATTTACGGTCAGCTAATTTACAGCCAGAGACCTCTGCATAACTCGTTTTTTTCCCATCCCCCTGCCCCCTTCCCATGGGGAAGGGGGTTGATTTGATTGGAGGCCTGCGGCCCCCGAACCCCCGCTTTTTTATCAAAACGGGAGCTTTTGGCAGTTATGCAGAGGTCTCAGCCAGATTATTTACGACCGGGACGCAGGGGGCGCAAGGCGCGTCCGGCGGTCCACATTTCCGAATCGTAGATTTCCTTCAATTCCACTTCCAGTTTTTCCCGGTAATCGGGCTTGGAGTTGGATGCTATGGAAATGGCGGCCTCTTTCCCGCTTTTCACGCTGGCGTAACACTCTTCAATCACCGGGGCCAGCACTTTTTCAAATTTGGGCGCCCAGTCCAAAGCACCCCGTTGGGCGGTGGTGGAACAATTGGCGTACATCCAGTCCATGCCGTTTTCATTGATCAGCGGATACAGGCTTTGGAGGGCTTCTTCCACGGTTTCGTTAAAGGCCTCAGAGGGGGAGTGACCATGACGGCGCAACACATTGTACTGGGCGCGGAAGGCCCCCTCAATCAACCCCATCAGCACACACCGCTCGCCGGTCAGATCGCTGCTGACCTCTTTTTCAAAGGTGGTTTCAAACACATGACCGGAGCCGATGGCGAATGCCGTGGCCAAAGCCCGGTCAGTTGCCCGTCCGGTATAGTCCTGATGGACGGCAAAGCTGGCGTTTAAGCCGCTGCCCGCCTCAAACAGGGTGCGCACCGTCATGCCGGAGCCTTTGGGGGCCACCAGAATCACATCCACATTGGCGGGGGGAATGATGTTGGTCTGATCCCGGTACACAATGCCGAACCCGTGAGAAAAATACAGGGCGTCCCCTTCGTTCAGGCATTGTTTCACCATGGGCCAGGCGGCAATCTGCCCCGCGTCGCTCACCAGAAACTGGATGATGGTGCCTTTCCGGGCGGCTTCCTCCATTTCAAACAGGTCTTTGCCCGGCTCCCATCCCTCTTCCAGGGCCTTGTCCCAGCTTCGGCCTTGGCGCAGGCCCAGAATCACTTTAAACCCCTGATCGCGCATGTTCAGGCTTTGGCCGCGTCCTTGGGGGCCATAGCCCAAAATTGCGGTCACCTCATCCTTTAAAATCGCTTTGCATTGGGCCTGGGGGTAATCGCTGCGTTCAATGATGTTTTCTTCAATGCCCTTGATGTTGATGGTCTTCATGGTTTTTGTGTCTCTTGGCTTGGGGGTGATCAGGGTGCGGCCTGCCGGGCCGGGTGGGTTCTCCCGGCACAAGTTCCATTCGGTCTCCCTTTTGGGTGCCCTGCCTGAAGGGCCGGGTCCGGGCGGAAAGCAGATGGCCGGGGGACAATCTCCGGGTGGTCTCCGTTTAAACTATTATTTATACCCGTCCCGATGGGATTGCTCAAGGATAACCGTTGCCTGAAAGGGGTGGAACCCCCTGAAAAATGAGCCGTCGGCCTCTTTTTTGGGCCGGGAGGGATGGGCTGGGAAGGATGGATGGAAAAAATAAGGATGGATGGAAAAAGAATCAGGGAATTTCGGGGGAAAACATCTTAGACCGCCCAAAATCGGGGGAAGGATTTTCCCTTCACTTTCAACCCGGAGAAGGCTATCATTTTTTGGATATTCCACCGGGTTGTTTTACAGACAGACACGTTTGCAGAAGCCCCCGAATAAAAGCCGGAAAGATTTTTTTGTACCGTTTTTCTGATAGGTTCGGGCGATAGGCCCCCGAAACGCGTCTCAATGGCTGTTTTACACCGCATTAAATTATTAACAAGAGAACCGACTGTGAACCACCCTGATCCATTTCATGCCCTGGAGACCCTGTCCACCCCCCAGGGGCCGGTGCGGATATACAGCCTGAAGGCCCTGGAAACCGCCGGGTTGTGTCAACTTTTCCGGCTTCCTTTTTCTATCCGGATTTTGTTGGAATCCCTGCTGAGGAACGCCGGACGGGGGTTGGTCCGGGAGGCGGATGTGCGGCGGCTGGCAGGCTGGAGGCCGGGGGTGCCCCTGGAGGGGGAGGTCCCCTTTTTGCCCGCCAGGGTGTTGATGCAGGATTTCACCGGCGTGCCGGCGGTGGTGGATTTGGCAGCCATGCGGGGGGCCATGCAGGCTCTGGGAGGGGACCCTTCTTTAATCAATCCGTTGATTCCCACTGATCTGGTGATAGACCATTCGGTTCAGGTGGATTATTACGGCACCCCGGAAGCCCTTGGCCAAAACGAAACCCGGGAATTTGAACGAAACCGGGAGCGGTACGCCTTTTTGCGCTGGGGGCAAATGGCGTTTAAGAACTTTCGGATTTCACCCCCTTCCACCGGAATTGTCCATCAGGTGAACCTGGAACATCTGGCCGGGGTGGTGTTGACCCGGGATGAGGGAGGGGGCGCCCCCACCGCCATGCCGGACAGCGTGCTGGGCACCGATTCCCACACCACCATGATCAACGGTCTGGGGGTGCTGGGCTGGGGGGTGGGAGGCATTGAAGCGGAGGCGGCCATGCTGGGTCAGCCCTATTACATGTTGGCGCCGGAGGTGGTGGGGGTTCGGCTGCACGGTCATCTGGAGGAGGGCGTCACCGCCACGGACCTGGTGCTGCACATCACCGAAATGTTGCGGGCACACGGGGTGGTGGGGAAATTTGTAGAGTTTTTCGGTCCAGGGGTCAGCCAGCTTTCGCTGCCGGACCGGGCCACGGTGGCCAACATGGCCCCGGAATACGGAGCCACCATGGGGTTCTTTCCGGCCGATGAAGTGACCATGGAATACCTGACCCTGACCGGACGACCCAAGGCCCATGTGGCCATGGTGCGGCAGGTGCTGCAAGCCCAGGGGTTGTTTGGGGGAAACGCCGCCAGGGAACCGGATTTTTCCGCCGTCTTGAACCTGAATCTGGCCGCCATTATCCCGGCGGTGGCCGGTCCCAAGCGGCCCCAGGACCGCATCCCCATCAGCAGCCTGGGGAAAGCCTTCTCCAAGGCCCTGACCGCCCCCACCGGGCAGCGGGGCTACAACCTTCCGGCAGACCAGCAAAGCCATCCGGTGGAGGCCGACACCCCCAAAGGGAAAATTCATCTGGACCACGGATCGGTGGTCATCGCCGCCATCACCAGCTGCACCAACACATCCAACCCTTCGGTGCTGATCTCGGCAGGCCTGTTGGCCAAAAAAGCGGTAGAGGCAGGATTGTCGGTTCCTGTCCATGTCAAAACCAGTCTGGCCCCCGGCTCCCGGGTGGTCACCGGGTATCTGACCCGCAGCGGCCTGTTGCCGTACCTGGAAAAACTGGGATTTCATGTGGTGGGGTATGGTTGTACCACCTGCATCGGCAACAGCGGCCCCCTGGATCCGGAAGTCTCCACTGTCGTAAGGGATCACGATCTGGTGACCGCCGCCGTGCTTAGCGGCAACCGAAATTTTGAAGGGCGGGTGAACCCTCTGGTCAAAGCCAATTTTCTGGCATCCCCCCCCCTGGTGGTGGCCTATGCCCTGGCCGGTACGGTAAAACTGGATATTTCCACCCAGCCTTTGGGCCATAATCTCCAGGGCCAGCCGGTGTATCTGGGGGATGTGTGGCCCACCAACGAGGAAATCAAAACCGCCATGGTCAGTGCCCTGGGGCCGGATCTGTTTTTAAAGGAATACCAAAACTCAGCCGCGGGCAGTGCCGCCTGGCAGGGGATTTCGGCGGAATCATCCACTTTGTACCCCTGGGATTCCTCCTCCACCTATATCCAGGAGCCTCCCTTTTTTGAAGGGCTGACCCTGGAACCCGCCCCCCTCAAACCGTTAAAGGGGATGCGCCTGTTGGCTCTGTTGGGGGATTCCGTCACCACGGACCACATCTCTCCGGCCGGGTCCATCCCCCCTGAGAGTGCCGCCGGGCGTTACCTGCAACAACTGGAAGTGGTCCCGGCAGAGTTCAATTCCTTCGGTTCCCGGCGGGGAAACGACCGGGTGATGACCCGCGGCACCTTTGGCAACATCCGGTTAAAAAACCTGTTGGTTCCGGGGGTGGAAGGCAGTGTCACCCGCCATTTGCCCACGGGAGAGCAAATGACCATTTTTGACGCCGCCATGCGCTACAAAGAGGCCGGAATCCCCCTGATGATCATCGGGGGCAAAGAGTACGGCTCCGGTTCCTCACGGGATTGGGCCGCCAAAGGAACCCTGCTGTTGGGGGTCCGGGTGGTGCTGGCCGAAAGCTTTGAACGCATTCACCGCTCCAATCTGGTGGGGATGGGGGTCAATCCCCTTCAATTCATCCAGGGGGAAACCCCGGAAACCCTGGGTCTTACCGGCGATGAAATGTTTGATATAGAGGAAAACCTGAACCAACTGCCTCCCCAGGCCGCCGTCACCCTGACCGCCCGCAAACCGGATGGAACCCGGATCACCTTCAAAGCCCTGTCCAGGGTGGATACCCAGGTGGAAGTGGGGTACATCCAAAACGGGGGCATCCTTCCCACTGTCATCCGGCAGATGATCCACACACAAAACAACCAACCCGGCTGACAACCGCTCTTTTTGGGGCGCTGCCCCAAACCCCGCAAGGGAGCGAGGCTCCCTTGACCCTGCATGGGCTTATCTTCAAAACCCGAAAAAGGGGGGGCGGGGGGACTCGTTCCCCCGCATGTTTTTAAGTTGGTTGACAAGCCATCCCGCTTCCCGTACCTTAATTTAAAGAGTACAAAACCAGTGCGGATTTGGTTTGCGGTTCCCGGACCGCTTTTTTTGGCGGGTTAAATCGCACCAAAACGGTGCTGATCAAAACCGGACGGCAGACAGACCCATTGCGAAATTCCAGGAACCCGGATGCTGAAGTTATCCAAAAAAATTGATTACGGTTTGATTGTGCTGAAGGAGCTGTGCGGCTCGGATGGCAGCGGCACCCAGGCGTTCAGTTCACGGGAAATGGCCCTGGGAAACAGCCTGCCCGCCCCCATGGTGGCCAATATATTAAAAGCGTTGTGCAATGCGGGGTTGGTCACCTCCATGCGGGGCGCCCAGGGGGGATACCATTTGTCCCGTGCGGCCCACCGCATCACCCTG
>JAOUFO010000298.1 GCA_029858165.1 Deltaproteobacteria bacterium
CAGGATTCCCTATTTATATACCCTATAAGGCTGAAACCTGCAAATCAAGGTTGGCTGTTCAGTTTGTTCTTTGTTGTTCTTTGCCGACATCGGTTTTTTAAAGCGGGGGGTTGGCCAGCCAATCTTTCAGGGCGGCGGTAACGGAAGCCCAGTTTTCCCGGCCCATGGTTTGGGGACCGGTGGCCAGATGGTGAATCCCCCCGGCAGGCCAGGGATGGGCCAGCCGGTGCAGATGGTCCAGCCGGTGAAAATTGACCAAACGGTCCAAATGGGGAGGCTGATTCAAAGCCTGGAGGGCTTCCTGTTGCTCCAGGAAGCGGGTGGAAATCAACTCATCCTGGGGGTGAACCACCACAAACCGGGGAATATGCGCCGGGGGAGCTTGTTGAAGTCTGGCCGCCGCTTTGGAAAGAATGCGGTAAGCCCCCACCGGGGTAAACCCATGAACCCGCATTTTACGAGGGGCCAGACTGGGGATCGGCAGCCTTCCCGGAAGCCAGGGGGCCAGCAGGCCCAGGGCCAGGGCGGGAAGGCAGCGCAGCCGGAAGGGGGGGGAGATGAGCACGGCCCTTGATAATGGGCGGGCTGTTTGCCCGGCCCACACCAACCCCAACACTCCCCCCAGGGAATACCCGAACAAAGAAAGCTCCGCTCCCGGCCATTTGTGGGCGGCGGTCAATGCGGCCCGGTCCAGGGCAGCCAGCCAGGGATCCAAACCCCGGCTGAAATCGGGCCACGGCTCCGGTACGGGATTGCCGGAAGCAGCGGAAACGTTTGACGGGGGAGGCAAAGGTTGAACCTGATGGCCGGGAAGCACCGCCTGTTCCACCCCATATCCTTTGTCCCGAAAAAAACCAGCCCATTCATCCAGGGCGGATGGACACTGATTCAACCCGTGGACAAAGACAAACACCTCCTGAACCGGTGAGGATCCGCCAGCGGGCTTTTCTTTTTGGGTTCCCCCGGTTTCTCCGCTGATTTTACGGCTGCCAGCCAGCCTGGGCCTCCCCTTTTTTGGCGCGGATTTCATGGGCCAAAGCATACAGCTTTTCCAGTCGGCTCTGCAACGGCTTCCAACCCCACCGGGGGTCCAAATCCTCCTCCTGGGCCAACAGGGCGGATTCCTGCCGCCATTCCCCCAACAATTCGCCTAAAGTCATTTTCTCAATGGGCAGATCGGTTTTGGGAAGGTTCATGGTTTTTAACTCTGTAAAAAATAAACATCTTTACCGCGGCAACCCCGTTGGCATTCACCCCCCCGTTAAGGGGACCGGTCAAAAAGGCCGCCGTAGATGGAAAAAAGGGAACCAATCGGTTTCAGAGAATAAACGATAAACCAGGGAAAGGGTTTTACCACAGGGTTGTTAAAATGGGGGGCAAACAGGGGGGGTGGATCCAAAAAAAGGGGGGGCCGCAAGGCCCGCCCTTCAAATGGAGGAGCTTCAGTAAACCAGAATAATTCTGTTTGGATAGTTTGTCAACAATGGGGGCGTTCAGGGGTGTCTGCCGAATTCCAGACACAAGTTGGATAGGCACCCGAAAGAAAATCCGTCATGCACCACCCTGGCATTCCGCCCCTCATGGGCGGCCCCCATGGCCACAAACAAGGGGGTCAGATGTTCCGAGGTGGGATGGGCCTGAGTGCCATGGGGGGCGTTGACCCAGAATTCAAACAGTTCATGGAGTTCCCAGCGGGTGGTTTTTTCCCGCAGCCATTCATCAAACACCACCGCCCATTGAGGGGGGGGGGCCTCTGCGCTGCTGATGCATTTCAGATTGTGGGTGGCCGATCCGCTGGCGAGGATCACAACCCCCTCCTGCCGCAAGGGGGCCAGGGCAAGCCCCAGACGGTAGAGTTTTTCCGGGTGCCAGCCCGCGGGCATGGATACCTGCACCACCGGCACATTCGCCTGGGGAAACATGTGCCGCAAAGGCACCCAGGCCCCATGGTCCAACCCACGCTCCCGCTCCAGGTTTACCGGACCAAACCCGTCCATCCCCCCGCTTTCCGCCTCCAGAAGGCTTACCACCCGCTCTGCCATTTTGGGGCTTCCGGGAGCGGGGTAATCCAACCGGTACAGGGCTTCCGGAAATCCGTAAAAATCGTGCAAAATGGGGCAGGCATCCCAATGGGTGATGGAAAGCGGGGTATCCAGCCAATGGGCGGAAATCACCAAAACCGCCTGAGGAAGGGGAATGGTATCCGGCCATTCAGCAAAAAAACGGGTGGTGGTGGAGGTTTCCACCGCCTGCATGGGGCTGCCGTGGCCGACGAACAAAGTGGGCAGGGAAGGATTCATTCAGGGCGTCATAAAAAGGTTTTAAATATTCATAATAAATACCCCTTTTCAGGAAAAAACGCAATGCAAAAAATGGGTGGAGGCTGGCTGGCGCCTTTCTTTTGCGTCCTGTCCAGCACCAGCACAGCCCTCCGTTGTGTCGCCTACGAGTCCAAACACCACCTCTCCCCCCGCCCTGCGGGCGCCCCCCTCCCCAACCAGGGATGGGGGCAAAAACCCTCTACATTCCCATTTGAATCAATAAACTGTAAATCCGAAAAAACAGGCCGGATGGATGGTATCCAATCAAACAAGTACTACTCATCCCCTCCCTGTTTGGGGAGGGGAAGGCCGCCGTCAGGCGGGCGGGGAGAGGTGCGGTTCAGGCGGGGTCGGGGGCTTTTCTTTTTGGCCTTATCTTTTTAGGGTTTTCAGGTTGTAGTCGGCTTTGGGATTGTCCGGTTCCAGTTCCAAGGCCGTTTGATAGGCCCGGACAGCGCTCTGGGTCTCTCCCGCCCGGTGGTAAGCGTATCCCAGGTTGTTGAACACCCGCCCCTTGCGGGGGGATTGGGCCGCCGTGGCCTCCCACAGGGCCACCTCGCTGCGGTAATCCAGATTGCGGGAAGCCGTCCCCAAACCCAACCAGATCACCACCAGGACCGCCGTTCCCGGAAGG
>JAOUFO010000299.1 GCA_029858165.1 Deltaproteobacteria bacterium
AACGCTCCAGGCTGGCCGGTTGCCTTTCTTTTTGGTGCTGTCCAGCAACCGCCACAGCCCTGCGTTGTGTCGCCTGTCGGCTTCAAACGCTCCAGGCTGGCCGGTTGCCTTTCTTTTTGGTGCTGTCCAGGGGTTTCCCATTTATTTTCATCGGGGGAATTCAGGGATTCCTGATCAGGCGTTGGATGTCATCCGGGCTGATCCCGGCCTGACGAAAAACCCTGGCAACCTGGGCTTTATCCAGACCCATCAGGCAGTTGATAATGACCGGTCTGGGTTTATCCGGATGGATATACACGGCGTTGAATCCGTTTTTTCGGAGGAACTCCCAACCCCTGGCCTCCAAAACCTTACCGATGGTTTCCCATCCGGTCTGGTCAGTTTCAGACGGTGGGGCCATGATGGGTTTTGGTCAGCGGTTCAATGGGAATCTGAATGGGGACCTTGATGTCTTCGTGAACAGCCATGCGTCCCTCTGAAGAGGACTTTAACTGAAAGCCCAGTTCCGTCAACGCGGATTCCAGGGTGCCCCGCGCCAAACACACCTCAAAAAACAGGTCCACCGCATCCAGGGTGGCTTTAAGGGCTTCCTCTGAGGTATGGCCCTGGGATTCAATATCCAGACCCGGAACAAAACCAACCCATTTATTCTGCTGTTGTTGCAACAAAATAGAAAGCCCTGCCCTCAGTTCTGGTTTCATGGTGGACTCCGGGTCAAATAAGGCGGGGAAATCGGTTTTCAGATAAAAGGTCGTTCCCTTGCCGTTAAATACGTTCTTTCCATTTATTATGCTACATATCAACAACAGTTGTACATGTAAACTGCGGAATCCTGCGAGGGTTGGGCCGCCCCCCGTCTGCCGGAGGAGAATTCACCGCTCCACTCTTGACAGTCCCGCCTTGCCTGCCGGATATTGGTAGATTCACTCCATCAAGCCCTCCCGGCGGCGGCCATTTTTCCGGCGATAGGGACTTGTTTCAACCCACAATTTTGCTATTTTCTGACACGGCACCCCTATGAAAACCGGTTTGCGCACCCACCATTGCGGGGATCCCCGCTCGGCCCTGATCGGCCAATCCGTCACCCTGATGGGCTGGGTGGCCCACCGCCGGGACCACGGCGGGGTGATCTTCGTGGATTTAAGAGACCACACCGGGATCACACAGGTGGTGTTCAAACCGGATGTGTCCCCGACGGCCCATCAAAACGCCGACGGGGTGCGCAACGAATATGTGCTGGCCATTACCGGCAGGGTGGAAGCCCGTGAGGGGGGAAACATCAACCCCAAGCTGCCCACCGGCGAAATTGAAGTTATGGTGGACACCCTGGAAATTCTGAACCATTCCAACCCCCCCCTGTTTGAACTGAACGAAACCGTGGACGAACGGGTGAGAATGGCCCATCGGTTTTTTGACCTGCGCCGCACCGAAATGCAGCACAACCTGCGGGTGCGGGCCAGAGCGGTAAAAGCCGCCAGGGATTTTTTGGATGCCGCCGGGTTTTTGGATGTGGAAACCCCCATGCTCACCCGGGCCACCCCGGAAGGAGCCAGGGATTATCTGGTGCCTTCACGGGTGAATCCCGGCAAATTTTACGCCCTGCCCCAATCCCCCCAGTTGTACAAACAATTGCTGATGATCGGCGGAATGGACCGGTATTACCAGATTGTCAAATGCTTCCGGGATGAAGATTTACGGGGCAACCGCCAGCCGGAATTCACCCAGGTGGACCTGGAACTGGCCTTTACCACCCCGGATGAGGTGCGCTCTATTGTGGATGACCTGCTGACCAGGGTGTTCCGCGAATCCGTGGGGGTGGATATCCAAACCCCCATCCCGACCATGACATTTCAGCAGGCTATTGCCGATTACGGCCTGGACGCCCCGGATTTGCGGTACGATCTGAAGCTGGTCCAGATGACGGACCTGGTGCGGGATGCCGAATTCAAGGTGTTTGCCCAGGTGGCCGCCGCGGGTGGCGAAATCAAAGCCATCCGGGTGCCGGGGGGCGGGGTGCTGTCCCGCAAGGAACTGGATGAAATGACAGAGTTTGTGGCTGTTTACGGGGCCAAGGGAATGGCCTGGATCAAACAAACCGAGGCCGGATGGCAGTCCCCCATCGCCAAGTTTTTTACCCCGGCCCAGCACCAGGCCATCAATCAAAGGCTGGGGCTGGAAGTGGGTGATCTGGTGGTGTTTTGTGCCGACAAACCCAAAGTGGTGGCCGACGGCCTGGGAAACCTGCGCAAAGATATTGCCCGGCGAATGAATCTGATCCCCCAGGGAGAATTCAATTTTGTGTGGGTGACGGACTTTCCCCTGGTGGAATACAACGAGGAGGAAAAACGGTATGTGGCTTTGCACCACCCGTTTACCGCTCCGGTAGCAGAAGACCTGACGGCCTTTGGGGAGACCAACCCGGCTGCCATCCGCTCCCTGGCGTATGATATTGTGCTCAACGGAGTGGAAATCGGCGGCGGCTCCATCCGCAACCACACCCAGGCGGCCCAATCCAAAGTGTTTGACCTGCTGGGCATCAGCCAGGAGGAAGCCCAGGAAAAATTCGGCTTTTTGTTATCCGCCCTGGGCTACGGGGCGCCCCCCCACGGGGGGCTGGCTTTGGGGCTGGACCGGCTGGTGATGTTTTTGGTGGGCACCGATTCCATCCGGGATGTGATTGCCTTCCCCAAAACCCAAAAGGCGGTGGACCTGATGACCAACGCTCCGGCTGAAGTGACCGACAAACAATTGAAGGAGCTTTCCATCCGGGTAAGCCAACTGCCCTAAAAGAAGCGCAGCCAACCCGGCTTAAGCCCCATGGAGGAAAAGCCGACAGGCGGATGGCGGTGCTGGTTGCCGGATAACAAGCCACCAGCAAAATTCCATCGCGGGGGAGCCTCGGTCAATTGCGGGGTGTGGGGAAACGCCCCACAAGATCGGGCTGGCATCAT
>JAOUFO010000300.1 GCA_029858165.1 Deltaproteobacteria bacterium
TTCGGGCATCCCTTTTTTTTGGGGGGGATGCGGTCCTCCGGCAAGTGTGATTGAAAGTGGTGAATGGTTGTGAACCGTTCCGGAAGGGGTAGCTTTTAACCTGTTAGGATAAATTGAATGGCAAAATTATACCGGCTGTTTGTGGGAGAGCTGGGCCGGTGTCCGGCCTGCATGCGGCTCAGTCTGTATGGGGCGGTGGGTTCGGCCGGTCTTTTTGTGTTGGCGGTGGATGATGGGGCCGGGTCCTGGATCATGTGGGGATTGTCCATGGGCCTGATGGGTTTCGGGGGGCTGTTTGCGGCCCATATGCTGGCTTACGGGGTGCGGAATTTAAAAAAAACAAACAAGGCCCCCTAACAATCCTGTGGTCCTTCAGGGCTGCCTCCGGCCGGGAGGGTATCCCGGACCGGGGGGGAGTGGGGGTTATTTTCTGCCCACCATGTTTTCCGGCACCACCCATTCGTCATACTGGGCGGCGGTGGTGTACCCCAGGGCCACGGCGGTTTCTTTCAGGCTGGTTCCATCCACATAGGCCTGATGGGCGATTTCCGCCGCTTTGTCGTACCCGATATGGGGGTTCAGGGCTGTCACCAGGGCCAGGGAGTTTTTCATCAAATCCCCCATCCGTTGGATGTTGGGTTCCAGGCCGTCCAGGCAGTGGACCCGGAAGCTTTTGCATACTGCGGCCAGAATCTCCATGGAATCCAGCAGGGCATCAATCATCACCGGTTTGTACACGTTCAGTTCAAAATTGCCCTGACTGGCGGCAAAGGCAATGGCGGCATCGTTGCCGTAAACCCTGACCGCCACCTGGGTGACGGCCTCGCTTTGGGTGGGATTGACCTTCCCCGGCATGATGGAGCTTCCCGGTTCGTTTTCCGGGATGTGGATTTCGCCCAGGCCGCACCGGGGGCCGGAGGCCATCCAGCGCACATCATTGGCTATTTTCATCAGGCTTCCGGCCAGGGTGCGCAATGCCCCTGAGGTGGAGGCGATGGCGTCATTGGCGGCCAACCCCTCAAATTTATTGGGCGCCCGGCGGAAGGTGTGGCCCAGGCTGGTGGAAAGCCCCCCCACCATGCCATCGCTGAATCCGGGGGGGGCGTTGAGGCCGGTGCCCACGGCGGTGCCGCCGATGGGCAGTTCACTCAAATGGTCCATGGTCTGGCGGAGATGGGTGATTCCGTGTCCCAATTGGGAACCCCAGCCGGAGATTTCCTGTCCCAGGGTGATGGGCACCGCGTCCTGGAGGTGGGTGCGCCCCAGTTTGACCACATCCATATAGGTTTCGGCCAAGCCATCCAACTTTAGTTTCAGGCGGGCCAGTTCCGGCAACAGGGTGTCCTTGAGATACCAGACCGCGGCCACGTTCATGGCGGTGGGAAAGGTGTCATTGGTGGATTGGGCTTTGTTCACATCGTCATTGGGGTGGATCGGATTTTTGCTGCCGATGATTCCGCCGGAAAGTTCTATGGCCCGGTTGGCGATCACCTCGTTGACGTTCATGTTAAACTGGGTGCCGGAACCGGATATAAAAACAGACAACGGGAACTGGTGGTCCCATTTGCCCTCCACCACTTCCTGGGCGGCTTCCAAAATCCATTTGGCTTTTTCCCGGGGTAAAATTCCCAGGTCCAGGTTCACCTGGGCCGCCGATTTTTTTATCAACCCGTAGGTGTGGATAAAATGGGGGGGGAGATGGCGGGTGCCGATGGCAAAATGGCCCAGTGCCCGCTGGGTTTGAGCCCCCCAATAGGCGTTTCCCGCCACCTGGATTTCCCCCATGGAATCGGCTTCAGTCCGTGTAGTCATCGTTCTCCTTTTGAATGTTTGCTGATAACGGCCCCTATGAACCCAGCCCCTGCCAAGGGGGCTGGGGAGATTCCGCCCGTCTTAATAGCGCAACAAGGCCACCATGGGGTCCCCCCCCAATTGGGTCATGGCCGGGGGGGGGATGATGATTTCCCCCCCATGGGCCAGGGTTTCACAAGCGGCCCACCCGGTCAGTTCCACATCGCCCTTTATCGGTTTATAGTGGGGCTCCGCCATACCGGACGCGGTGTCAAACCGGCCCCACACATCCCCCTCACTCATCAGCAGGGCTTCCACCCGTCCCTCCCCGCTGGCCTTCAGGATGGCTGAAAGGTCATGGACCACACGGGAGCCGGGTGCCGAAAGCAAAATTTCCCGCAACCGTTTGCCGTGGGTTTGCATAAACCAGGGGGCCGCCAACGGTCCGGCCAGTTCCATCAAAGACGCCCCATCCATTTTATCCGGGTTTCCATAAACCGGTTGGGCAACCAGATGGGGGTAGGTTTGATATTTTTGATACATGGCGCACAAATAATCCACCCCGGCCAGCACCAGAGGGAAATCACTTCCCTTAAGAATTCTGGAAACCCCCTTGGCCACCAGGTGAATATGGTGTTCTCTGGCTGTTTTGAGAGTATCCCCATGGGCGCCATGGCCGTGAAACATCCCTGCCCGCCGGTTGTTCCGGCTTCCCTGAGGGCGGGTATGCATTTGCCGCTCGGTGTCATCATAACGCATGGTTTCCGCCACGCTTTCCGGCACTTCTTCCAGGGAAATTTTTTCCGGGGTGGTTCTTTCCCCCACAAACAACCGGACATTGTTCTGGCTTAAGGCCAACACCCCGTAGCGCCCCTCCTGCTCCATCATGGCCAACAGGGGTTTGATATGAAACTGTCGGCCTACAAAAACCCCGGAAGCAAAAGGGGCGGGGAGTTTGAAAACCCGGATGGTCTTTTGGCTCAGGAACAGACACACCCCTTTGGCGGCCAAATCCCAGAATCCGGAAGTCCGGGCCAAATCCATGCCGCGGCCCAGCAGGGTTTTGGCATCGTCGGGGGCCATCCCCATTTTTAACAGGGGGGGGGCAGCCTTGCGCATCAGGGTTTTCAGGGTCAGGAGGGCTGCCCGGGGGT
>JAOUFO010000301.1 GCA_029858165.1 Deltaproteobacteria bacterium
TCAGCCGCTGCTGTTTGATGTGCGCCGACTGCCCTTTCCCGGCGGGAGAGGGGAGGAACAAACCCTGGCCGCCTTTGAGGCCATTTTAAAACAGGAAGGGGGCCGGGTGGCGGCCCTGATTGTGGAACCGCTGGTTTTGGGGTCGGGGGGAATGCTCACCTGGGGGGCGGACATCCTGGCAAAACTGGCGGAAATGTGCCGCCGTTACGGGGTGTTGTGGATTGCCGATGAGGTGATGACCGGGTTCGGGCGCACCGGCACCCTGTTCGCGGTGGAACAATCCATGGCCCTGGGGGGGCCGCCCCCGGATTTGATGTGCCTATCCAAAGGAATCACCGGCGGGTTTATGGCCCTGGGGGCCACCCTGGCCAGTGAGGAGATTTTCCAAAGTTTTGCCAGCCCGGACCGCCGCCGGATGCTGTTCCACGGCCATTCCTACACCGGCAATCCCCTGGCCTGCTCCGCCGCCCTGGCCAGCCTGGAACTGTTTGCCAGAGAAAACACCCTGGACCGGGTGGCCTCCATCGCCGCCATCCACCGAAAGGAATTGGCCCGGCTGGCGGGTCACCCCAAAGTGAGCGGTGTGCGTCAGGCCGGTTCCATCGGGGTGGTTGAAATTATGGCCGCAGATGGGGGATACTTGAATGACATGGCCCCCAAACTGGCTGAGTTTTATCTTTCCCGCAATGTGTTGTTGCGCCCTTTGGGGAATGTGGTGTATTTGCTGCCCCCGTATTGCATCACCCCTGATGAACTGACTTTGGCTTATGGCGTACTCCATGAATCCCTTGAATCCGTCCTTTGATTCTGCCGACTCTCCCCAGGACCAAACTCAGGCCCAGATCCAGGCCGTGCCGGACCGGTTTGCTCCGGCGGATACCGACCCTTTCGCGGCCCGCCCCCTGGCCGATTACCTGATGGAGGTGTGCCGGGACGACGGCCGCCACGCGGTGTTTTTGAACACGGTATCCCTGCTGGAGCATCTGGGCAGCCGCAAAATCATGGTCAGCCAGTCCGGTCCGGCCATGGGGGCGGCCACCCTGCAACATCTGGCGGAAGAAACCCGCCATGCCTGGTTTTTCCGCCGGGCGGCCGAAAAAGCAGGCGGCTCCCCCATGGGCTACCTGCCGGGGCAGATTCTTTCAGCCCCGGCTGCCGCCATGTACCTGGGAAGGCTGGATGCCGCCATCACCCGGCAGGTGGGCCGCCGTCCCCCGGCGGATGCCCCCGCCGGATTTGTCCCCCTGGCCTACCTGTATGTGTCCTCCATTGTGGAAGTGCGGGCCACCTGGTTTTTTCATTTGTATCAGGACATCCTGCTGAAATCCGGGGCGGCTCTGAACCTGAAAGGGGTCATCGCGGAAGAAATCGGCCACCTGGAGGATCTGACGGCCACCCTGGCGGTCCAGGACCCGCTCTACCCTCAACGGTTTGAAGAATTCAAACACCTGGAAGCCCGTCTCTTCCGGCGGTTCCTGCCCCAATTACTAGACCAAACAGAAAGGCGGTGAACCCCGCCCTTAGCCGCCGACAGGCGGATGGCGGTGGTGAACCGCTGGACAGAAACTCAAACAGAAAGGCGGTGAACCCCGCCCCCCCTTTTACGGGTTGTGTAGAAGCCCCGAACTTTTCCAGCCGGGCTTTCCAATTTTCAGTTACACCTCGTAGGCTTGGCGGAACAGGTCCAGAAACCGGGGCAACAGGACCGGGTGAAACCGGTTGATGCCCGCCGCCGCTTCTCTCCCCCCCCCGGTGGGGAATTGTCGGCACAACGCATCCGCCCCATGGGGCCGGTTGGCGGGGGACCGCACGCTCACCCGCAGGGTGCCATCCTGGTTGTACACCATCAGCGCCAGTGCCCGGTCGGGATACAAATTGGTCAGATGATTGGCGTGGACCCCCATCACCCTTGTGGCCCAAGCCCCCCCGGGAAAACGGAACACCCACCCCCAGGCCCATTCCCAATCCGGCTGGCGGGCTTGAGCCATGGCCAGGTCCAACCCCATGTTGTATTGCAGCCTGTCCACCGCCGAAGAAGCGCGGAAAAACGCCAGGGGGTCTTCAAAGGGTTGCATGGCTTTGAACAACAGGGCCGGGTGGTAGTGCAGGTCGTCCAGAGTATCCCCATAGCCGTTGTAGTTGAGCAATTCCCCCAAAGCTTGCAATTCCTTCAGGGTGTGGGGGGAAAGTCCCAGGGTTTGGGCGGCCTCCCGGGCGGATTGGGGCAGGTTGTCCCCAAAGGCCGCCACCACCGCCCAGGGCCGGTGGGCACCCCCCAGATATTGGTCCACCAGCAGGCTGGTGCACACCCGGGGGCTGGGGTCCAGGTGGGGTTCAAACCGCGGGTGAGCAGGCACCTCTCCGGCGTAATGGTGGTCAAAATAGCGCACCCGGCAGCCCCGTTCCAGCAGCCCGGCCACATCCTGCCGGTTTTCATGAAAGGATATATCCAGCACATTGACCTGGGCATCCGCCACTCCCTCCAGCCAGGCCAGCAGCCGGACATCCCGCTTCACCCCTGTCAGCAGGGTGGAAGGGCCGGGCTCGGTCAGACGCAGTTGTTGCAGGCCACACAGGCCGTCAGCATCCCCGTTAAAAACGTCATACCGCTCCATAAGGGCTGATCAAAAAAAAGGTGTGGTTGGGCACTCCCACCAGGATAAAAACCCCAAAAAGAAAGGCGCCAGCCCGGCTAACGCCGCATGGAGGCGCAAGCCGACAAGCGGAGGCCGGTGCTGGCGCTGGACAGGAACCCCAAAAAGAAAGGCGCCAGCCCGGCCAACGCCGCATGGAGGCGCAAGCCGACAAGCGGAGGCCGGTGCTGGCGCTGGACAGGAACCCCAAAAAGAAAGGCGCCAGCCCGGCTAACGCCGCATGGAGGCGCAAGCCGACAAGCGGAGGCCGGTGCTGGTGCTGGACAGGAACCCCAAACCCCTTTTCTT
>JAOUFO010000024.1 GCA_029858165.1 Deltaproteobacteria bacterium
AGGCGACACAATGCAAGGCGGTGCTGGTTGCTGGACAGGACGCAAAAGAAAGGCGGTGAACCCCGGCGGAAATCTCTGTCGGCTGTTTTTCATTCACATCAGGATTCGTGCTTTGGAAAAATTCATTGTGGAAGGGGGCAACCCTGTTTCCGGGGAGATCATTCCTTCGGGCAACAAAAACGAGGCTCTGCCGGCCCTGGCCGCCGTACTGCTGACCGATGAGCCGGTGATTTTGCGCAACATCCCGGATATCAACGACATCCGGGACATGATTTTGATGCTGGAAATGTTGGGGGTCCAGGTGACCCGGCTGGATGGGACCACCTGGCGGTTTGAGGCCAAAGGGGAGTTGTCGGAACGGCCGGAATCCCACATTGCCCGCAGAATCCGGGGTTCTTTTTTGATGGCCGCCCCGTTGCTGCACCGGGTGGGGTCGGTGATTCTTCCTTCCCCCGGCGGGGACCGCATTGGCCTGCGGCGTCTGGATACCCATCTGCTGGTGTTGACCAAATTGGGGGCGGAGGTGGAAATCCGCACCGGACGGGTGTACCGGTTTACCCTGCCGCGGAACCGCTTTGAATCGGCCCCGATCTTTTTGGATGAAGCCTCGGTGACCGCCACCGAAAACGCCATCATGGCGGCGGTGGTGGCCAAGGGCACCACCTTTTTGGAAAACGCGGCCTGTGAGCCACACGTTCAGGGGTTGTGCCACATGTTGGTTTCCATGGGCGCCCGCATAGAAGGCATCGGGACCAACCGGCTGACCATAGAGGGGGTGGACCGGCTGAAGGGGTGTGACCACACCCTGATGGCGGACCACACCGAGGTGGGGTCCTTCATCGGGCTGGCGGCGGTGACCGGCGGTGAATTGTTGATAAAAAATGCCGGGTTGGAAAACCTGCGCATGACCCGCATGGTGTTTGGACGGCTGGGGGTGGAAACCGTGGCCGAAGGCCCCCACCTGAGGGTGCCCGCCAACCAGGAACTGGTGATCCGCATGGAATTGGAGGGAGCCATCCCCAAAATTGACGACGGCCCCTGGCCCGCGTTTCCCTCGGACCTCACCTCCATTGCCATTGTGGTGGCCACCCAATGCACCGGAACCGTGCTGGTGTTTGAAAAAATGTTTGAAAACCGGCTGTTCTGGGTGGACCGTTTGATGAGCATGGGGGCCAGGGTGGTTTTGTGTGATTTGCACCGGGTGGTGGTGGCGGGACCCTCCCGTCTCACACCGGCCACCATCACCACCCCGGATATCCGGGCCGGGATGGCGCTGCTGATTGCCGCCCTGGGGGCCAAAGGCACCAGCGAAATCCAGAACATCCACCAGATAGACCGGGGGTATGCCGCCATTGATACCCGCCTGAACGCGTTGGGGGCCAACATCCGCCGGGAGACGGTTTAACTTGCTGCTTCCTTTGTGAAGGGAGACGGTGCAGCCTGCGGCTTCCCCCAAATCAAATGTTCCCCATCCCGTGATTCTTCTTATGGCCAAACCCGCCCCCCGGATTCTTGCACTGATTTTGGGGGGCGGACTGCTTTTTGAGGGGGGGTGTTTCCCCGTGTTGGCCCAAACTCCCTCCGGCACTCCCAGCGGGTCAGATATTTTAAAGGATCAGGTCCAGTCCGCGGTCAAATCCTCGGTTGATTTTGACTTTGATTTTGACTTCGGATCGGAAAAGGGGGATGAGCCATCCCCCGAACCGGAAAAGGAAACCGGTTCGGAATCCACCGACAAAACCCAACAGGATTCCGCTGAAAAACAGGAACAAGAAAAACAGGAACAGCAGGAAAAAGAGAAGAAGGAAAAGGAACAGCAGGAAAAGAAAGAAAAAGAGAAGAAGGAAAAGGAAGAACGGGAAAAAAAAGAGAAAGAAGAAAAAGACCGGAAAGAACAGGAGGAACGGGAAAAAAAGGAACAGGAAGAAAAAGAAAAGAAAGAACGGGAGGAACAGGAAAAAAGGGAGGCCGAACGCCGAGACAGGGAAAAACAACAGCAGGAGGCAGAAGCCCTTAAAAATCCGGCGGAGCGCCCTGTTCCCCAAAAAGAGGCCAAACCTTTCACCGTGGTGGCGGGGGATATTCTGGCATTCGGCCATTTGCTGAAAGCCTCAGGTCCCATTGGCTCCCATCACCGCATCACCCTGTTGGATTCCCCGGACGGCACCCGGTTTGTGCTGTATGCCAGCCGCATCACCCCGGCTTTGGACCTGTGGGTGTTCACCCGGGGGGGGGAGGATCCTTTTGCCACCCCGGAGCCGCCCAAACACATCCGGCTGACCAACCGGGCCTGGTTGGACCAGGTGGCTTGGGATGACAAATCCACCCTGCACATCCGGTGGAAAATGGAAGCCGCCACCGCCTACACGGTGGATACCCTGGTGCGGGTGGATGATCCGGACAAGGTAGAGGATATTGAAACTCTGAAAGCCTATGACCCGGCCCGGGGGATTTATGCGGGGTTTGAAATCCGGGATTGGAAGCCGGGGGTTCACCGGTTTTCTTTGGTGGTGGGGCGGGTGTTTCAAAAAGAAAGCCGCAGAATCTATCCTGTCCGTTTTGGTGAGCGTTACACCCAACAAGCCGCCAGATTCGCCGTGACCGATGTGGTGATCGGCCGGGAGGAGATCACCTATTCCACACGGAGCTGGCCGGAGGCGGCACCGGTTGTCCAAACCATCCCTTTGGGGCCGTTGGCGGAAAAATAGCCCTGTTTCCCCGGCGGTCTTGGGGGCCACAGCCGTTCCAGGCCGTGTTTTGTTGTTTTTGGGACGGATGGATTGACCGTCCTGCCGCCGGGCCGTTACACTGTTGAAAAACATCCCCCCTGACGGATACCATCGGGGGGCCTTATCCGCCGGAGGTCCCGGTTGAAACGGGGGGCTGGAAGGTTCGCCCCTTTTGTCTCCACAATGGTTTCCCCTTTTTTTTGCCACCATGCCCACCAGCCCTGAAGACCTGTTTTATCTGCTTTTCAAAAGAATCCCCCGGACGCTGATGGGAGGCAAGGCCCCCCTTTCTCCCGGTGAAACCTTGTACATGGCCCGCAAAAACGCCCGGGAGACCCCACGGAAAACCGCCCCCCTGGATTGGGCCGCAGCCCAGGACCTTCTGGGAAACGTGGCGGCAGGCTATGGAATGAAAAAATCCAGCCCGGCCCATTTGGAGGAGGCACTGGACGCATACCAAAAGTGCCTGGAAGTGGTTTCTGTGGAAGATCACCCTCTGGATTGGGCCATGGCCCAATACAACCGGGGAAGCACCCTGGTGGAACTTGCCCGTCTGACTGACACCCCCGAAAAACTCACCGATGCCGTAGAGGCTTTTGGTCAGGCCCTGCGGGGCTACACCCGCTCCGAGCGGCCTGTGGAATGGGGCATGACCCAAAACGCCCTGGGGTCCGCCTTAAGAAGCCTGGGCCGCATCCACAACAACCCGGCCCTGGTGGAGGATGCCGTGTGCGCCTTCCGGCTGTGCCTGGAGGAACGTTCCCCCCAAACAGACCCTTTGGGGTGGGCCACCATCCAGAACAATCTGGCCAATGCCCTGAGCGACCTGGGGGAAATGGAAACCAAATCCCCGGCGCAAAAACCAGAAACCGGAAAGCAGGCGTCTGTTTTGGACCGGCTTTCTGAAGCCTTGGAGGCTTACATCCTGGCCCGCAGGGTGTATGAGGAGCAGAACCACCCGGAGTTTGCCGCCCTGGTTGAGGAAAACATCCAGATCACCACCCGGTTGATCAAAGCCCACCAGGATGGCCGCCATATCCGGGCCGCCCATAAAAATTAACACAGGCCAACCCTTCCGGGTTTCCCCCTTTTTTTAAAAAACAGGGTTGCTTTTAAAACCGAATCGTCTATTAAAAGGCAGGGCCATTTTGCCATGGTGGCCCGGCCATCCACCCTCACCGGAGTTGTGATTGTTTTGGACGAGATAAGCGTAAAAGAAGCATCTGAAATGCTGCGGGTTTCGGAGGAAACCCTGTTTCGCTGGATTCGCCAGGGGGTGGTCCCCACCTTTAAGCTGGGGGGGGAATACCGGTTTCACCGCCGGGACCTGGAAGAATGGGCGCAGCACAAAAGAATCAGCGCCGTAGGAAAAGATGGAGGCGCCACACCCGAAGGGGAGGAGGAAATCAACCTGCTTTCGGCTCTGGAACGGGGGGGGATTCATTACCGGGTGGAGGGGGGAGACCTGGAAACGATTTACCGGCAGGTGGCCCTCCACCTGCCCTTTGGCAAGGACCAGGCCCCCCTGCGGGAGGTTCTGGCCCAGGACCTGTTGGAGCGGGAATCCCTGGCCTCCACCGGGGTGGGTTATGGGTTGGCGCTGCCCCACCCGCGCCATCCCCGGGATTGGGGTTTCGGCCAGCCGGTGGTGGGGGTGTTCTTTTTGGAAAAAGAGGTGGATATGCATGCCCTGGACGGCCGACCCGTTTATGTGTTGCTGGCCCTCATCTGTTCCACGGTCAAAGGCCACCTGAAAATGCTGACCCAGGTATCCCATCTGATGAACAGTCAGGCCTCCCGGGATTTCTTCCGCACCCGTCCGGGGCGGGAGGATATTTTGGATTACATCCGCAAAACTCTTCCGGCCCCGCCCCAATGATTTCATCTTTCCAAAATGAGCAGCCGGACCGGCAGATGAAATTCCAACGCACCTCCGCCAAAGAGGCCCTGGTGCTGATGGGGCTTGCAATCGGGGTGGGGATGGTCAGTGCGTTATCCGCCGTGGCGCTGAACCTGCTGGTGCATGGCAGCATTCCGATTTTGCGTCAATGGCAGGGCCAATGGTGGATGATTTTCATTCCGGCCATCGGGGCGGCATCCGCGGCCTGGTATGTGAGGGGGTGGCTGAAGGACGACCTGGGCCACGGGGTGCCGGAGTTGATCCGGGCGGCCACTTTTGGAGGGGGGGCCTTGCGGCGGGATATGATCTGGTCCCGGCTGGTGGGCAGCTTTCTCACAGTGGCCAGCGGAGGCTCCTCCGGTTTGGAAGGCCCCATTGCCACCAGTGGGGCGGCCATCGGCTCCACCACGGCCAGCGTGATGGGATTGCATGAGCGGCGGCGGGTGTTGTTGTTGGGATACGGGGTGGCGGGGGCCATCGCGGCCATTTTCAATGCTCCGCTGACCGGCATGGTGTTTGCCCTGGAGGTGATTTTAAGGGAGTGGAGCGCGTTTTCCATTTTGCCAACCATTGTGGCCGCGGTCTCCGCCACCCAGTTTTCCCGCATGATCATGGGCAATCAGATTGCCTTTCCCCATGAGGTGTTTGCTTTTGGCACCCTGGACCTGATGGCCTGTGTGTTGCTGGGGGCGGCCACCGGGTTGCTTTCGGTGTTGCTGGCCCGTAGCCTGACTTTTTGGGAGGGGGTGTTTGGAAAAATGCCATTCAAACCGTGGGTGACTGCCGGGGTGGGGGGGCTGCTGGTGGGTGTTTTGGGGCTTTACATGCCATTGGTGCTGCACGACGGTTACGAGGCGATTCAGGGTTTCTTGGGCACCGCAACCGAAATGTCTTTGTGGTTGGTGGCTCTTTTTATTTTACTTAAATTTTTATCGGTGAACTTCACCCTGGCATCGGGGGGGGTGGGGGGGGTGTTTGCCCCCAGTCTGGTGCTGGGGTCGGCGTTGGGTTATGGCTACGGCCGGTTGTTAAAAATTGCCCTGCCCGGCATGGGGTGGGCCAGCCATTCGGCCTATGCCCTGGTGGGGATGGCCGGCATGGTGGCCGGGGTGATGCACGCCCCCCTGACCGGCATGTTCCTGGTGCTGGAAATCACCGGGGGGTACCGTTTGATCCTGCCGCTGATGATCACCGCTGTGCTGGCCATGCTGACCAGTTATTTTTTTGAGGCGGGGAGTGTATACACCCGGGGGCTGATCAAACGCGGAACCATGGCTTCCAGGGGGTCCGATCTGCACCTGTTGCATACCATGGTGCCCCGGGAACTGCTGGATAAGGAAAACGTGGTGTTGCACGAAGGCATGCTGCTGGGTGAATTCGTGGAGGTGTTTAAAGAGGCCAAACGAAATGTGTTCCCCGTGGTTGAAAAAAGCTCCCACCGCTGGTTGGGGGTGGTTTATCTGGATGATATCCGTCCCTACCTGTTTGACCAAAGCCTGTACGGGCTGATGACCATGGGCGAGATAATGCATATGGACCTGCCGATGATAGACGCCAGCGAACCGGTTCCCACCGCGGTGCAAAAGTTTGAGGCATCCGGGGCGTGGAGTCTGCCGGTGGTGGAAGAAGGAAAGTTTTTGGGGATGATGAGCAAATCCACCCTGTTTGATCGTTACCGGCGGGAGTTGATTGTCCACACAGAATAATTCCCAGGGGGATCCGGTTACCCCCGGGCGGCTTTTTGGGGGGGGGAATCCCGGATGGGATGGGTGGTTCCCAGGTGGTCAAACAGGCATTCCCAATCCTTGGCCCGGCGCACCCGGGGGTGAGAAAAATCCTGATTGAATCTGCGGGTCATCACCCACACATCCACATCCGGGCAGTGGCGGTGCACATCCAGGCAGTTGTCCGGGTGGTCATCCACAAACAATGCCCATTCGTTCCCTTCCCGCAAAGATTTCACCATTTCTCCCTTGCTTTTGGGCACCTGTCCTTCAAACACATGAAATCCGCAATGGTCCAGGGTGTCGTATTGAAAACCGTGGTCCGTCAGGTTCCGAATCCGTTTTTCCATCTGCGCCCGGGGAAAGTTGGTCAGCAGGTGAATGGTGTAGGGGCGGGTCATTTGGTTGAAGCGGGAAGGGTCCACATAGGGCTTCAGCATTCCGGCGTCCTCGGCCGCTAAAAATGCCCCCCAGGCTTCCTCCAGTTTGTTGGGGCCCAGCACCTTGTCAAATTCAAAGGTGTCGGTTTCGTAGTCTTCCGGCAGTTTTAACAGGTGGTTGCGGTTCAGGTAGCGTACAAAGGCGTGTTCAAAATTCAACAGAACACCGTCTATATCCACAAATAGCTTCATGGTTGGATGAATTTCGGTTGGGGGTTGGGAGGGAGGATTCTTCCTGAAGGATATACCATCCGGACCGGGTTTGTCCACCGGCCGGAAAGGGCCGGTGATCGGCGGGTTCCCCCGGGGATATGGTTTGCAGGATTTTCCTCCCCTTGACCCCGGCTGGGGGAAGTGGGTAAATGGTTTACCCCCGCAACGGGGGGTGATCACCGCCACCTGCCTTTTGGAGCCGTTCCCTGATGTCTGTTGAAGCCAAATTGAAATCTCTGGGGTTGGAACTTCCCTCCAGCCCGGCCCCCGCCGCCAATTATGTTCCCTTTGTCCGGGAGGGCAATCTTTTGTTTATTTCCGGGCAGGTGACCTTCAACGCCCAGGGCAAATTGGTTTACCTGGGAAAGCTGGGCCGGGATTTTACCGCCCAGGAAGGGTATCAGGCCGCCCGCCTGTGTGCCCTTAACTGCCTGGCCCAGGCCAAAGCCGCCCTGGGAAGTCTGGATCACATCCGCCGGGTGGTGCGGGTGGGGGGGTTTGTCAATTCCGCTGAGGATTTCATCCAGCAGCCGGAGGTCATCAACGGGGTGTCGGACCTGATGGTGGAACTCTTCGGCGATTCC
This sequence comes from Deltaproteobacteria bacterium, assembly GCA_029858165.1. Taxonomy (GTDB): domain Bacteria; phylum SAR324; class SAR324; order SAR324; family JACQKK01; genus JAOUFO01. The sequence goes on from JAOUFO010000024.1 coordinate 7,591, forward strand.
GGCCGCCATGCCCGGGCCGCCATTGGCTGCAACACCCTGCCGCGGGGGGTGGCCGTGGAAGTGGATATGATTCTGGCGGTCCAAGATTGATTCTCAGGTGATTCATCCCATGACCACAACAGCTCCATCGGCTCCCATCGGTTTGATCATCGCATGCCACGGCTTGCTGGCGGAGGGGCTGGTGGAAGCCTGCGGGCTGATTTGGGGGCAGTCGTTGCAGCCTGCGGACCAAACCCCGCCAACCCAAAAAACCTTTCCGGTCCATCCGTTTTCCCTGGTCCCGGGGGAGGAACCCAAGCACACAGCCAAACGGTTGAAGGCTCTGGTGAAAAAATGCGACAAGGGGCGGGGGGTGATCGTGATGGTGGACATGCTGGGGGGCACCCCGGCTTCTTTGGCCCTGGCCTTGATGGTGGATAAACAGGTGGAGGTGATCACCGGGGTCAACCTACCCATGGTGTTAACCGCCGTCTCTTTGGATCTGACCATGGATCTGAAGACCGCTTCGGACAAACTGGCCAAAACCGGGAGGCTGGCCATCCACCACGCCGGGGATTTGCTTTCTGAAGGATAACCGACGGCATTTTTTTATCAGCCCCCAAAAAACATGCGGATATCATACAAAGCATGGGTGGCGGCTGTGACCCCAAAACCCCGTCCGGCGTATATCCCCCCCAATATCAACCCGGCCCCCAGTCTGTAACAAAACGAATAGGTGCCAATCCCCCCGTGTGGGTCCACCGGAACGTGGGCCAAAGCAAACAAAAACGCCGACCCCAGGCTGATCAACCCGATTCTGGCCCAGGCCGGTCCCCAACCACGGGCAGCCCGCAAAGCTCCCCCCAGCAGCACCCCCCTGAACACAAACTCCTCAAACAGACCGGCCCCCAGGGATTGCCCCAGGTTTGCCGCCCAGCCGGGCGCCATGGCTCCGGTTACCGTCAAAGACGGGTCGGCCAGCCAGGAAGCCCCTTGGATCACCCCCAGAAACAACCCATCCAGCACCCATTGCAAAAGAAAACTGTACGCCAGCCCTTCCACCACCAATCCCGGCAGATACCGAAACCGAAACAGGGAATCGGGCCGGTATAAAAATGGGGCCGCGGTCAGCAAACCAAACAGCATCAGGGCAAACGTGTGGCGGGGGGATGCCCCCAGAGATTCCAGCACCAAACGAAGCCACACATCCGCCCCGTTGCGCACCCCGCCGCCGGTTTCCCATATCACCAGGGCTTCGTAGGCCGCCAACAGGGGAATGGCAACCATTACGGACGCGAAAGGGGTTTTGGTGGCGGCAAAATACCCCGGCCTTTGGGGGGCTTTGTGGATTGGTTTTGGGTCCGCCCCCTGGATTTCAGGTTTGTTTTTCAAAAACATCCTTTTCGTGAGAAGCTGGCCAAGTACGTCTGAATCGTTCTTTTTTCCCATCTTTCCAAATGGATCCTTTCCCAGGGTTCTATTCACATCAGCGGCCAAATTTCTATGGTAAAAATCACCGGGGGCCGGTGGCGCGGCCAAAAACTGACCATCCCCAAAGGCTCCAAGGCCCGGCCCACATCCGAAAAAGTGCGCCAGGCGGTGTTCAATGTGTTGGAAAACCTGGTTTCCTGGGAGGGCACCCGGTTGTATGATCTTTATGCCGGATCCGGGGCTTATGGGATGGAGGCCCTGAGCCGGGGAGCGTTGCATGCCGTTTTTGTGGAGGCCCACCCCAAAGACGCCCAGGCCATCCGGGCCAGTCTGACCCGGTTGGAACCCTCTCGGGAGCGGTGGGAGGTGATACCGGGGAAAGTGGAATCCTGGCTGGCCCGGAACCCCATCTTGCCTCCGGCGGTGGTGTTGGTGGACCCCCCCTATGCCCTTTATGGGGATTCCGGGTACTTGGCCGGACTGTTTGAACCCGGCAAACTTCCCCCGGAATCCATTCTGGTGGCGGAAGCCCCCCATGGATCAGAAAACACCCTTCCCGAACACCTTGAACTGTTGGCCTCAAAACGCTATGGTGACACCATCGTTTGGTTTTTAACCCCCCGTTCTTTTGCGGATGGTTCTTAAGGGATATCATGCACAAAAAACCGTTGCTCCTAATGGTGCTGTGGCTGATGTTGGGAGGGGTTTCTCAAACTCTGTATGGCCAGCAATTGGGGGGGTTTCTGACCCATGTGAACACCTATGCCTACACCAACGGACCCGAAAACGGCGGGCGGTATCTGTTGGCTTCCGGCAACGGGTTTGCCGTGGTGGATTCTACATCCGCCCCGGATGGAACCCTGTGGTATCAGGTGATTCATCCAAGCCGGACCCAAATCCTCAACGAATCAGGATGGATCACCTATACCCCCGCGGAAATCACGGCGAAAAAAAAAGATGAAACCCTGCCCGTGTTTTCGGAAATTGTAAAATCTTCTGACAACCCGGTGGAAGCGCGGCAGATTCCCGCAAAGGATATCCGCCTGAAAACCGAAACGGAACCTTCCGGGGTGTTTTCCGGGGTGGTTTGGCGGCGGGTGGCATATTCCACCAAAGTTTCCCGGCTGGTTTGGGTCAAAGGGACCGCAGGGGTTTACCGGCCGGGAAGACAGCCCTCCATCCTGTTCATTGCCTTAAAGGAAATGGCCGAAAAAAAGTTGGATTCCACCTTAAGAACCCGCCTGTTGAATGGAGTGGTCAAACCGGGGGATTCCCCGCGGGAAGTGCGCTGGGCGCTGGGGGATCCTTCCGGGGTGCAGGGGACAAAAGAGGGGGAAACCCAATTGATCGTTTGGCAGTATCCTGATATAGAAATACAGTTTGAAAACAATATATTAAAATCAGCCAAGTGACCCCCTGACCCAAAAGGAACCCATGAGCGGTGCCATCACCATTATTTTGGACGTTTTAAGCCGGGGCAATGTCCTGGAAGGGCTTTCGGCATTGAATGACCAACCATTTTCCGACCCTTTGACGATCGTCAACAAGGTTCTGTATTCTCATTCTTCCGGGTCCTCTCCCATCATCCACCAGGAAAAAACCCGTCATCTCAAGCTGTTGTCCAAAGCCGAAAACGGGGATAAATCCATTCTGTTGTATAACCTGGGATGTTTTTCCATTTTGGAGGATGAGGTGATGGAGGCCAAAGGTTTTTTTATGAAAACCCTGGAAACCGACCCCGCTTTTACCCCTGCCATGCACAACCTGGCTTATACCCACGAATTGATGGCGGAATACGATGAGGCCCTGGAATTGTACAATGGATGTCTGGCCCAGGACCCCGCTTATACCCTCAGCCGGATCAACCGCAATCTTTTGCTGGCCCACCAGGGGGATGCCAAAGGCGCCCTGGATGATTTTTTCAAAATGGTGGAGGAATATCCCATGAACACCGGGGTGCTGTTTTATCTGTGTCAAACCCTGTTGCGGCAAAACACCCCTCAGGCAGCCGAAAAAGCCCTGGAAATCCTGGCCCAACACGGCGGATGGGAAAAATTCCCCCGCATGGAGGAAATCAAAGCCTACGCCTTGTTTTTAAAGGGAGAAAAGGATTCCGCCAAAAAGGCGTTTGAATCCATTTTGGAAAACGATGAAAACAACCAGACTGCCTGGCTGGGATTGATTAAAACCTATGCGCAAACCATGGAATTTGAAGCCATGGCCAACGCCGCCCGTCATTACCATTCTCTGGCCCCAACCCCCTATTCGGAAGCTCTGGTGGCCTCATTAAAAAAAGCGGGATACCTTTCCCTTTAAACCGCCATGACCAACCCCACTCCTGATGCTGCACCCAGCCCGGACCCCAGGCAGGAGGTCATCCAGTCCGGCCATATGCTGGCGCCTCACCATCTGCGTCTGTATGCGCTGATCATTGATTATCTGATTGCGACGGTCCTTATCAAACTGGGATTGTTGGCCTCCCAGGGGAATCACTGGGACTTAAAGCCCATACAGGAGGAATCCTCCTTTGGCCCGTTGATCCATCAGGCCTGGGTGTTTGGCCTGCTGGTGTTTAGGGACATGGCCGGAGGGCGGAGCCTGGGCAAACAACTGACCGGCATTGCCGTCCGCCTGGGGTCGGACCCCGCCGCCGCCGCATCCTTTGGGGGGTTGGCGGTTCGCAACCTGACCCTGGTTCTGTTGCCGGTGGAAGCCGTGTTGGTGTTTACGGACCCTTATTGCAGAAGGCTGGGGGACCGGCTGGGGGGGACGGTGGTGGTCCAAACCCAGCATGATTCCACCCTGGGTAGACGGCTGGTGCTGATGAGTTCCATGTTCATGGCCTTTATGCTGCTTTCTTTTTTGCTGCCCAATTGGAATATGCGGCGCTCCGCCGTTTATCAGGAGGCGGAAAGGGCGTTTTTGGCGCAACCGGCAAAATCAGTGGAATCGGTGGTTGGGGCAGGGGCTTCCCGGCAACAGGTCTATTTTGCTTTGGATACCACCCCTGATGGGGGGACGGCCACGGTGGGGTTTGAAATGAAAGGCAGCCTAAGGTCCGCCACCTGGAATGTGGCCTTAACGCTGGACCGGGGGGGAAACCGCTGGCTGGTGGAATCGGTTACCGTCAAACCGGAAGAAGACAAAGATAAGAAAGGAAAGTAAGGGTTAAAAACTGAATTTCAATTCCAGAAAGGCCCGGTCGTTTTTGGCCGCCAGGGTGGCGATGGAAGGCTCCCGTCCTCCCTGGAAAATCAACACCCCCCCGGTCAGCAGCCAGGCGTCCATCAGGTCGTACCCCAGCGAAT
>JAOUFO010000302.1 GCA_029858165.1 Deltaproteobacteria bacterium
GCGCGGGTGAGGCCGCCGTAAGCCAACACCCCGCGCCGGGATAGAAAAAAACGGCTACGCCTGTAGAAAACCCGGTTTTCGCCTTACAGGACGCGGGTTCGATTCCCGCCGCCTCCATTTTCTTCTATTGCAGGTTTCCACAAGGCCAACGAGAACTCGTTGGCCTTTTTTTCTGGTAACCGCCTGCGGGAGACCCCATGATTGACCACACCGGCATCAACGTAAGCGACCTGAAAAAAAGCCTGCCGTTTTACAAGGCCGCCCTGGCGTCCATCGGCTATGAACTCATCATGGAAATTCCCGGCCCAAACCCCGGAGACCCGCCCGTTGCCGGGTTTGGCAAACCGCCGGTTCCCGATTTTTGGGTTGGCCAGGGAGCCCCGCAAAAGCCCCATGTTCACGTGGCCTTCCGGGCCTCCAGCCGCGAGCAGGTAGATGAATTTTACCGGGCGGCCATCGCCGCTGGAGGAAGAGACAACGGGGCGCCGGGGCTTCGCCCTCATTACCACCCCACCTACTACGGGGCCTTTGTGTGGGACCCAGACGGCCACAACATTGAAGTGGTTTGCCACAAATAACCCCCACCCGAAAACGGTTGGCCTTAAAAATTAGAATCCAGAGGAAAAGCATGAAAGCAAAAAACTGCGAGTGCTGCATGATGCCGCTGGCAAAAGACCCCAAAGAAAGCGGCTCGGAGAAATATTGCAGCAATTGTTATGTCAACGGGAAGCTGTTGGCCGAAGGAATGACTCTCGGTGAGTTTCAAAAAAAAGCCTACGCTGGAATGGTAGATGGCGGTCATAACAAACCAATGGCGTGGTTTTTATCTAAAATGATTGGATTCGCCCCGTACTGGAAGAATAAATAGCCCTGCGCGCTTTCACACGCGGGTGCCGCCATAACTGGCGGCACCCGTTTTGTTTTGGTAGGTTGATCTGGATAATCACGACAGGCAGAACAACCTACGGGGGAATTTTATGGGATCAAAACGGATTTGGTTGGTGGGGCTGTTGTTGGCCGGAGGGGCGGCTGGACTTTTGTATTTCTCAAACCTCCCCATTCTGCGTCAAGCCTCTGGCACCCGGCCCCAAGCCTCTGGCCCATGCCTGGCTGTCTCATACGACCACCCGGTCACGGTGACCGGAAAACTTTCTCCCCGAATGGCCCCTGGCCGCATGGAGTATACCAGCGTCAACGAGGGAGACGAGATTGAACGGTTTTCTGTGCTGGTGCTGGATTCTCCCCTCTGCGGCAAACCTGGGGCCGAGGAGGATTCAGCGGAGGCACCGGCAAACATCGTAGAGGTGCAGGTCATGTTCAAGGAAGGCCTGTTCCCCTTGGCGGGGCGAACCGTGAAAATCACCGGTTCATGGATGGAGGGAGAAACCGGCCACCACCACACCCCAGTGATGATTGACGCAGAGACGGTGACCCCCCTCAGCCCAGCGCCACAACCCCCACCGGCCCAGGGTTGGGTCGTAACAAGCATGCGGGGCGAGAACATTCGGGAGGGCATTATGGAGGAACCCGACCGGGAAGAACCGGGCACCCTGTTGAGTTTTGAAAACGGCGAAAGCCGGTTGGTTGGCGCTGTAAACGTAGAGGTGCTGGGGGAAATCCCTTCCGCTGGAACACCCTGGCTGGTGGCGGCAGCCGCGCCGTGCCTGCAATGCGATTCTCCGCCGCGGTTGATTGTATTCAACCCGGCTTGGATGGTCTACCCCTACGACTACATAGAAACCCACCTGCCCGGAACCGTGTGGAACCAGGAAGACAACAGCAAAGCCCGGAATAACCGGGCTTACCTGGGGGCCTGCCGAAACAACTTGCCACCGGGACTGCTGGTGGTTCACCAAGATCTGAAACCGGATGGCTCGGTGGCCAATACCGTGATTACTTGGTTTCAACCGGACCCCCAGGGGGCTTTACGGGAAAGCACTTTAAGCCAAAACCTCGAAGTCATTGAATCCGAAGCCAAGCAGCACTCGGCGGGCGGGGCCTGCCGGGCACTCCCTGAAAAAGATTCCAAAACCGATGTCTGGCGGCTGGACACCTGGGGCATTTAGGAAGCAATCTCCACCTGACCCCGTAAAATCCACCGCTGTACGGGAACAAAAGGGAACCAAAAGCATGAACACACGATTCAAACTATATTTTTTCACGGGGCTTTTCTGTTTACTGCTGCCCACTTCGGCCTTTGCCAATGCGATATGGGTTTGGCCGAGCCTTTACCTTGCAGGAGCAATGATTCTGTGGGCAATCCCCGTTGGGCTGTTGGTGGAAACCGTGATTTTCATTTTTATTTTAGCTTACAGACCCCCCAAGCAAACGTTTTTCGTTTTATCTCTCTATGCTTTTTTTGTGATTTTATGGGTCAACTTGCATTCCTTCCTGGTGGGTGCGCTGGCCGCCGCTGTTGTCGGTTTGTTTGGGATGTTAATTGTTGTTTTCGGCTTCTACACCTTTCCTGCCATTACTTCTATTGAGCTTCATGATGACACAATATATTTCTCCATTTGGCCACTCACTATTTTGAGTGCCGCTCATGTGAGCTATTGGGTAGAAAAGAAAATTTTGGAAAAGACTTTCCAAGTCACCCTTTCTCAACGGGAACAGATATTGTTTTCCGCTGCCAATTTATTGAGCACCCTAGTGGCCTACCTTGCGATTCCTCTGGAACAACAGTAATAACCCCTGGCCGCCAAATGTTGCTTACGAAATAACCCCTATGCCCGCCCCCAACCCATCCGTTATCTCCGAGAATTGGCGCGCCCGTGGATTTTCTTGCGGGTTGTGGACGGACCCGCCGGGGCAGGTGTGGGAAGGATACGTTCACCCGGTGGACGAACTGCTGATGGTGGTGGAGGGCGAGGTGGAGGTGGAGATGAACGGCCAGGTGCTGCGCCCAGCGCCGGGGGAGGAAGT
>JAOUFO010000303.1 GCA_029858165.1 Deltaproteobacteria bacterium
TCTGGCTGGCCGGAGGAGGCTCCGCTGTATCCGGTTTCAGGGGTCGCTCCCCGGAGGAATGCGGCTGGAAGCCCAAAACAGGGAATGTAAGCCCCCCAACCTCCCGTTGATGACCATACCCTTCCCTTTTGGGTTGGGGCAGAAGGAACAACCGGTTATACTGGAATTTCAGATGGTTGTTCATTTTTTTTTTGGTGGTGTGCCATGTCTTCCCCCCAAATGCCCCCCGCCGAATGGGTGGATGAATTAAATGATCAGGGCTTGCCTGTCCGCAGGGTGACCCGCGCCCGCATGCGGGCCGAAAACCTGTTTCACCGGGTCACCCTGACCCTGGTGCTGGGGTCGGACGGCAGGATTTTCATCCAAAAGCGGACCGCCGCCAAGGATGTGTATCCGTCGCTGTACGATGTGGGGGTGGGGGGGACCGTATCCGCCGGGGAAGAGTTTGAGCAAAACGCCAAACGGGAACTGGCCGAGGAATTGGGGGTCACAAAGGTCCCCCTTATCCCGCTGCTGACTCACCGGTACCGGGACCCCTTTACCCACAGCCTGATCCGGATTTTTGGGGGAACCCACCCAGGACCGTTTGTGCTGCAACCCCAGGAGGTGGCCGAGGGGGTTTGGGCCTCACCAGAGACCGTGGAGGAATTGATCCAACAAAACCGGATGTGCCCGGACAGCAGCGAGGGGTGGCGGCTGGTGTTGGAAAAATACGGGGGGCTGGAAGGGTTGCTGCGGTTTTTGGAGTCCAACCCGGTTTAACAGACTTATCGGGTTTATTGGGCGCAATCGGCCCAGACCCACCAGGCGGGTTGGAATTCCACCAGCAACACAATCAGAATCATCAGCAGGGTGGGCACCTCGTTCCATACCCTGAAAAACACATGGGATCGGCCCATGGGAGGGGTTAAAAACTTTTTGCGATAATGGCCCGCCAGAAAATGGCTGAACAGCAGCCCCCCCACCAACAACAGTTTGACCGACAACCACCCTTGGGCCAAAAAGTGACAGGGTTCCATTAAAATCATTCCCGCCCCGGTCAAACCGGAAATCCAGGCGGCGGGCACCGTGATGGCCTTCCACAACCTGCGCTCCATCCCCACAAACCGCTCCATCACCACCGGCTCTGTTTCCAGGGCGTGGTTTACATACAGCCGGAACAGATACAACAGCCCCGCCATCCAGGAGATGACCCCCATGATGTGAATGGATTTCAGGGTTAAAAACAATGGGTCCATCACAACGGCCTCCGGTGGGGGTTGGCATTCACTTGAAGCCCGGTCCCGATGAGGGGTCTGTGGCCGGGCCTTAAAAAGATGCCTGTCGGCACCCGCGTTCTTAAAATATTTCCTTCGGATGAAGACTGCTTTTATTCCCTTCAAAACAATGCCATTCTTAAAGAAATGTTTCCACCCCCCCATGGGCCGTCCGCTGCAAATAAAATATTCCCTGCGGCCTTGGTTTGGCGGCCTTGGTTTGGCGGCCATCGGGCCATAACCCCACCGGTTGGATGATGGAAAAACTCACCCTGCAACCCATCCACCGTTTTGACGGGGAATTGCGGCTTCCCGGCTCCAAAAGCCTGTCCAACCGGATATTGCTGCTGAGCGCCCTGGCCCGGGGAGAAACCATGGTCCACAACCTTTTGGACAGCGAGGATGTGAGGGTGATGGACCAGGCCCTGCGCCAATTGGGGGTGGGGGTGGCAGGCAGCCTGCAACACCAGGCCCTGAAAATCACCGGCTGCGGAGGGCCGCTGCCGGGGGGGACCCACCGGCTGTTTTTGGGCAATGCGGGGACCGTCATGCGCCCTCTGACCGCTGTGCTGGCCGCCGGGCAGGGTGATTATCTCCTGGAAGGGGTCCACCGCATGCATCAGCGCCCCATCGGGGACCTGGTGGGGGCGCTGCGTGATCTGGGAGGCTCCATCACCTGTCTGGAAAACGAAGGATTCCCCCCTTTGCGCATCCAGGCCGCGGGGTTGCGGGGGGGGGAGGTCCACATCAGCGGCACCACCTCCAGCCAGTTTATCACCGCCCTGCTGACGGCCGCCCCTCTGGCCGGGGGGGATGTCACCCTGCGCCTCACCTCCAAACTGGTATCGGAGCCTTATGTGACCATGACCACCCGCCTGATGGCCCGCTATGGTGTCCGGGTGGAATCCCGGCCGGGCACCCTGTACCGGGTGGAGGCCGGACAGCGGTATCACAGTCCGGGGGATATGTTGGTGGAAGGGGATGCCTCCTCCGCCTCTTATTTTCTGGCCGGGGCGGCCATCACCGGGGGGACGGTGCGGGTAACCGGGGTGGGCCGACAGAGTTTGCAGGGGGATGCCCGGTTTGCCGCCGTTTTGGAGCGGATGGGCGCCCGGGTCCTGTGGGAGGATTCCTCCATCACGGTAACCGGGGGAGGATTCCTGCGGGGGGTGGACGCGGACCTGGTGGATATGCCGGACGCGGCCATGACCCTGGCGGTGGCCGCCCTGTTTGCCCAAGGCCCCACCACCATCCGGGGCATTGCCAACTGGCGGGTGAAAGAAACCGACCGCATGGCCGCCATGGCGGCGGAACTGACCAAACTGGGGGCCGGGGTCCACACCGGTCAGGACCACCTGACCGTGACCCCTCCCAACAAACCGGTTTCCGCCGAAATCAAAACCTACGATGACCACCGGATGGCCATGGCTTTTTCGCTGGCCGCCTGCGGGGGGGTGCCCATCACCATTCTGGACCCCCGCTGTGTGGCAAAAACCTTTCCGGATTATTTTGACCGGCTGGCGGAACTGACCTCCTGACCGGCCCGCAGGCTGGCTGGTTGCACTTCTTTTGGGTCTTTGTCCGGCAACCAGCACAGCCATCCGCCTTGCGGCGGGAAGAAGGGTGGTTCTGGCAGGTTGACGCCACAAAAACAGGCCTCACCC
>JAOUFO010000025.1 GCA_029858165.1 Deltaproteobacteria bacterium
TTGGGCTGAAACAAACTGGGTTTTGGTTGTGCGGTTTGGCGGTTTGCTGATTCAAAAGCAAGTGTAGAGGTTTGCCCCTCTCCCCCAGGAGAGGGGCGGCCCACCGCAGGCGGGCGGGATGAGGCCGCTTTTCTTTATTGGGGGTCCTGTCCAGCAATCAGCACCAGCCCCTGCTTGTCGGCTGCGCCTCCATGCTGGTAGGGCACTGCGGGCCTCACCCCGGCGCATGTTATGCGCCACCCCCTCTCCTGGGGGCGAGGGGGAAGGGTGTGCCTGGATGTTTGGGCTGAAAAAAACTGGGTTTTGGTTGTGCGGTTTGGCAGTTTGCTGATTCAAAAGCAAGTGTAGAGGTTTGCCCCTCTCCCCCAGGAGAGGGGCGGCCCGCCGCAGGCGGGCGGGGTGAGGCCGCTTTTCTTTATTGGGGGTCCTGTCCAGCAATCAGCACCAGCCCCTGCTTGTCGGCTGCACCTCCATGCGGCGTTAGCCGGGCTGATTGCCTTTCTTTGTGGGTTTAAAATCGCCAGCCCACATTGGCGCCCACACTGCTGACTTCCAAACCATCACCATATTTGGCGGGGAAATCGGTGTTCAATCCCACAGTCAACCCGCCTCCTTCCCAGCCCAGATTCAGACCGATATGGACTGCCGATTCGTTGATCTTTGCCGAAGGGATGGATATTGTGCCCGGTCCGGTGGGTGCCGTCACCTGTTTGGCATTTAACGTCATTTGGGCGCTGGTCAGGCTCAAGCCGACATAGGCTCCCATATCCGCCATGTACCGGAAATCCAACCCGACCCCGGTGTTGTTGAAATCATTGGCTTTCAGCTTGTTGTCATAGAGTTCCAGTTCAGCGGTGCCGGCCAAAATATAGGCAAATGGCATCATTTTCCAATTCGGGCTGTCAAACTGCAATTGATAGGAAACCCCTCCGCCGGTCCCGGTCCCCGAAAACTTGCTGCTGGGGCCGTCAAATTTTCCGGTATAGGATTTGGTCATGGCAAACACCCCCAGGCCGTTGTGGTCAACCTCCTGGGCTTGGGCAGTCTGGCCGGATAGGCCTGTTCCCAGGGCCAAAACGGTGGTGGCCCCAATGAACATGCGTTGAATCAGTTGAGTCCTGGATAAATTCATAAAAACTCCTTTTATGAATTAAAATTTCGTTTAACCAGATCCATAGGAAAAATAAAAAAAAGCCATAACGGGATTGTAAACGGCTTTTTATGACCCTACTGCCTTGTCGCGTTTACAGTCAATAAAAATTCTTGTTTTGGGTTGGGGGTTCCCAAAAGGCCGGTTATTTTTTCACCAGAAAGCCGCCGGTCAAAATCAAAGCCAATGCGCCGCCGGCGTATATCAGCACTTCCTTTTTGGGGGTGTTGTTGAAGGCACTGTGCAAAGAGGAGCCGAAGGAATTGTATTCCTGCCAGGCCAAATACCCCAGCACCGCTCCCGCCGCCACCAGCGCCAGTCCGATCATCCGGTTGTTCATGTGTTCTCCTTGGTGATTGATTTCTTTTTCCCGTTGAAGCGACCTCTCCCCCCTGTTCCCCCATAACTGCCACCTTTCTGCCATGGGGCGCAAGCTTTCCGGTTCAATCTCCCGGCGTTTTTCGGTGCAACCCCCCAAACCCTCTTCCAAAGGGCACTGTCACAGAGGTCTGGTATACCAGAGTACTGAACATGTAAGTATTTGAAAAAACTTGACAAAAAGAATTATCAGAGTGTATCGTGTATCTCAGATGGCGGGTCCGGTGTGTGACACCTCTTGGATTTCAAGGGGCTTTCTTTCTCCCGGAGCCGCAAAAGCAAAAACCCCATTCAAACCCAAAAAAAAACGGCCTGATCCATGAACCTGCACCTGGAAACAGAACAAAACAAACTGGCGGGTATGGATGCCGCCGACCGCATCCGCTGGGCGGTGAAAACCTTTCCCGGCGGTGTTGCGGCCACCAGTTCCTTTGGAGCGGAAAGTGCGGTGCTGTTGCATCTTATCCGGCAGGCCGCCCCGGATGTGCCGGTGCTGTTTATCAACACCGGGTATTTGTTCCCGGAAACCCTGGCGTTTAAAAACCGGCTGGCCGGTTTGCTGGGGCTGGGTGTGCGGGAGGCGGCCCCTTTGCCCGGCTCCCCGGTGTTCAGCGGGGAGGCGTTGTACAAAACCGACCCGGACCGCTGTTGCGCCATCCACAAGGTGGATCCTTTGAGGCGGGCTTTGGAAGGCTGGAAGGTGTGGATCACCGGGGTGCGGGCGGACCAGACCGAAACCCGCGCCCGCATGGGTTTGCTGGAAGAACGGTCAGTGGGGGTGTACAAGCTGAACCCCATCCTGGATTGGAACCAGGAGCAGGTGAACCGCTATCTGGGGGACCACAACCTGCCTTTGCATCCGCTGACCGCCCTTGGATACACCAGCCTGGGCTGTCAGCCCTGCACCGCCCCTCCCCGGCCGGGAGAGGATGGCCGCAGCGGGCGCTGGGCCGGGCTGGAAAAAAAAGAATGCGGTATCCACCTGATGTGACCGGGGGGGAAGGGGTGAATCCCGGCTGTTGGAATTCGGACCTGGAGTTTTTGCCAATGGAATCTCTGCCGATAGAACACAGCCGGGAATCAAACAATGAGACCTCTGCATAACTGCCAAAAGCTCCCGTTTTGATAAAAAAGCGGGGGTTTGGGGGCCGCAGGCCTCCAATCAGTTCAACCCCCTTCCCTTTGGGAAGGGGGCAGGGGGATGGGAAAAAACGAGTTGTGCAGAGGCCTCACAATTATAAACACAAGGATTCAAACACCATGGAAACCCATCAAAGGACCCTGTTGAAATCAGTCAGCTGGCGGGTGGTGGCCACTCTGGTCACCATGATCACCGCTTTGGCACTTACCGGACGGCTGGATTTTGCCCTGGGCATCGGGTCCGTGGACGCGGTGGCCAAACTGGGCCTGTATTATCTGCATGAGCGGGCCTGGGCCAGGGTGGCTTTTGGCCTGGCCCCGCCCTTGGGCGGAAATCCACCGGTTTCGGTGTACCTGCCGGTCATAAAAGAACCGGGGGTGGAAGAGGTTCTTCTTTCCCGCTCCGATGTGTGAACCGGGGGATTTTTTGTGAACGAATGAACGGAGAGGGGCATATGAACGAACACGAATCTTTCGCCGGATTGTATCCGGTGTTTTTAAAGCTGACCGGGCGAACCGTGTTGATTGCGGGCGGTGGAAATCTGGCCCTGCAAAAACTGGAAACCCTGGCCCCCACCGGTGCGGATGTGCTGGCGGTGGCCCCCGGGTTTCTGCCGGGGTTTGATTTCTGGCGGGGGACCGGGCGGCTGACCCTGGTGCGGGGGATGTATTCTCCCGAACTGCTCAAGGGGGTGGCCCTGGTGTTTGCCGCCACGGATGATCCGGCCTTGAACAAACGGATCACCCTTCAGGCCCAAGCCGCCGGATTGTGGGCCAACGCGGTGGATCAACCGGAAGAATGCCGGTTTTACACTCCATCGGTGATCCGCCGGGGGCCGTTTATGGTAGCCGTATCCAGCGAAGGGGGGTTTCCGGGGCTGGTCAAGGCTTTGCGTCAGGTCCTGGAAGGGTTGCTGCCGGGCCATGATGAAGGGGCCATCCGGGATTTGTTCGGCCTGCGCCGGGCGGTGCTGGCCTCCGGCCTGGGGTTTGGCCCACGCAGCCGGGTGCTCAAACGGCTGGCGGAATCGTTTCGGCGGGAATATCTGGAGGTCTGGAACCCTCCATCCCCCCCCGAAGGGGAGGCTGGAACCCTTCCTCCAAAGGAGCAACCCCAACCCTTGTAGGTTTCTGTTGTTTTAAATAGGCAAAAAAATTCAGGCTTTGGCCGCTATTGTTCATGTTGATGACCAGGAGATTTGATCATGTTGACCTCTTACACCATTCCAGAAAACTACCCGGAAGAACTGGCCTCTTTTTCCCAGGCTCTGGAGGATTTTAAAGAAAAAAGGCTGGACCCTGTGTTGTTTAAAGCCCACCGGGTGGGGTTTGGGGTTTACGAGCAACGGACCGACAACACCTTTATGGTCCGCATCCGCACGGCGGGGGGGGTGATCACACCCCGGCAGATGGCCGGAGTGGCCCGGCTTTCCCAGCAATACGGGGCACCCCATATCCATGTCACCACCCGGTTTGAGGTGCAACTGCATGATGTGGCCTTTGATCACATTTATCCGGTGGTTTCCGGCCTTACCAAATTGGGGCTGTCCAGCCGGGGGGGCGGGGGAAACACCATCCGCAACATCACCGCTTCAGTCACCTCCGGGGTGGACCCGGATGAGGTGTTTGATGTGGCTCCTTATGCCATCGCACTGACCACCCGCATGATTGCCGAACCGGATTCCTATAATCTGCCGCGCAAAGTGAAAATCGCTTTTTCCAATTCAGAAAAAGATACCGCCTTCGCCACGTTGGCGGACCTGGGGTTTATCGCGGTGATTCAAGACGGCAAAAAAGGATTCCGGGTGTTTGTCGCCGGGGGGATGGGGGCCAAATCCAGGGTGGCCAAGCTGCTCCATGATTTTATCCCGGAAGACCGGGTTTACCATGCCACCCGGGCCATCAAACAGATGTTTGACAAGCACGGCAACCGCCGAAACAAGTTCCAAAACCGGCTGCGGTTTTTATGGGATCAACTGGGGGGGGAGTTGTTTCAACAATATTATCTGGAGGAACTGGAGGCGGTGGTGGCTCAAAACCCCCCACCCCTGGTCCTGCCGCCCTTGGAAAACACAGGGCGCGACCCTGGAACGGCCCCCCAGACGGCCCCCGGAGATGGATTTGACCGGTGGCGCACCCGGTATGTGTCCCCCCAAAAGCAGGAAGGGCTGGTTGCGGCGGTGGTTCCATTGGCCCTGGGGGATATATCCTCCCAGGATGCCCTGGCTTTGGCGGAATTTTTAGAGCTTTACGGGGAGAACACCCTGCGGTTTTCCAAAGAGCAGAACATTCACATCCGCAACATTCCCCAAACCCACCTGGGCAATTTGTTCAACGCCGTCCGCGGCCTTTCCACCCATTCGGACCGGCCGCCGGTGGTGGGTAACATGATCGCCTGCACCGGGGCCGCCACCTGCAAATTGGGCATCTGCCTTCCCCGGGGGCTGGCCTCCGCCATAGACCGGCGGTTGGCGGACAGCCCATTGGCCCTGGATGAGGTGAACGGATTCCGGCTGAACATATCCGGCTGTCCCAACTCCTGCGGTCAGCACAACGCGGCGGACCTGGGGTTTTTCGGCAAGGTCAGCCGGGTGGATGGCCGCATGATGCCCGCCTACAACATCATGGCGGGGGCGGTGATTGACGGCCAAGGGGCGCAACTGGCCCAAAAACTGGAGGAGGTGGCGGCCAAGGATGTGCCCGATTTCGTGCATGATGTGCTGGCCGACTGGTTGATCCGAAAATCGGCCCTGCCCACGTTTTCCGGCTACTTAAAAAACGGAGGACGGGAAACCATCCGGGAACTGGCTGCCCGTTACAACGGCAAACTGCTTTCTCTGGCCCAGAACCCGGCCTACTTTACCGACTGGGGGACCGACCAGCCGTTTTCGCTGGCGGAAAGAGGCATGGGGGAATGCTCGGCGGGGCTGTTTGATATGATTGATGTGGACAGCAAAACCCTGAAGGAGCAAATCCGGCTGTTGCGGGCGGGAGGCCCTGCGGATAGCGGCCCTGCGGATAGCGGCTCAGCAAATACCAGGGTTGCGGATGGTCTGGCCACCCTGAAAGGGGTTGTGGATGGCTTGACCACCCTTCAAGGTGTGGCGGCAGCCATGCGGGCCTCTGCCCGGATGTTGTTGATTACCCGCGGGCTGGAGCCGGTGACGGACAAGGAAATCTACCGGCTGTTTCGGCAGCATTTCATTGAGGCGGGGCTGGTGCCCCAACATTTTGCCGGTCTGGTGGACCTGGCCGGAGAAGGCCGGTTTGAGGAGCTGATGCCCCAAAAAGAGGTTGTGGCGGACCTGGCCCAATGGATGTTGAACCTTTACAAGGAGATGGACCAATCCTTAAGGTTTCCGGCGGAAAAACTGGCGGCCAACCACGCCTGAAAACAGGCCCTGGGGGGTCGCCGCACCATTGGGGATGGGGGCGGCCCCCAAAGGGTTATTTATTCAAGGGATCACACCAGGGGGGCACCCCCCATCCAGAACGGGAAAATTCATGGCCATATCCTCCAACAAACAACCAGACCGTGCCGCCCAACATGTGGTGCCCCATGCCCACCGGGTGCTCCCGGCCCAACGGCGGACTTTAAAAGGCCACAACCCGGCGGTGTTGTGGTTTACCGGCTTGTCCGGCAGCGGAAAATCCACTGTGGCCAATGAGGTGGAAACCCTGTTGAACCACCGGGGGGTCCACACCTATCTGCTGGACGGAGACAACCTGCGCACCGGCTTGAACCGGGACCTGGGGTTTTCATCCCCGGACCGCCGGGAGAACATCCGCCGGGTGGGAGAGGTGGCCCGACTGTTTGCGGACAGCGGACTGGTGGTGCTGGCCGCGCTGATCTCCCCTTTTCGGGAGGACCGGCAAGCGGTGCGCCAACGGTTGGAGGGGGTGGCCTATGCCGAAATTTACATAAAATGCCCCCAGGAGGAATGCGAAAAGCGGGACCCCAAAGGGTTGCATCAAAAGGCCCGGGCGGGGGATATTCCCCAGTTCACCGGGATAAGTTCGCCCTACGAGCCGCCTGAAACACCGGAACTGACCCTGGATACCCAAACCGATACGCCACAGGCCCTGGCCCAGGCTGTCATCAACTGGCTGGAACAAAACAGTGTGATTCCCCACCCAAGGAGAGGGACATGACCCCCGAACAACCCAACCGCCAAAACCCGGCCCCATCCCGTCAGGGGAATGAACCCATTCCTTCCTGGGCGGGGATGGACCACCTGGATGACCTGGAGGCCATCAGCGTCCATATCCTAAGGGAGGCCTACGCCAACTTTAAACACCTGGGCATGTTGTGGTCCATCGGCAAGGATTCCACCGTGATGCTGTGGCTGGCCCGCAAAGCGTTTTTCGGCCATGTGCCGTTTCCGCTGATTCACATAGACACCAGTTACAAAATTCCCGAAATGATTGACTACCGGGACCGGCTGACCCGTGAATGGAAACTGAACATGGTGGTGGGGCGCAACGCCCAGGCGTTGGATGGGGGGCAGACCTTTCCCGCCGGGGCGGTGGACCGGTTGACCTGCTGCCGCCTGTTGAAATCCGAAGGGTTGAAAAACACCTTGGAGGGAAGATTCCCCCGCCAGCGGTTTAACCATTCCATCGGCCGTTATGAGCCGGACCCCGGCAGCGATCCGTTTACCGGGGTGATCGTGGGGGTGCGGGCCGATGAGGAAGGCTCCCGATCCAAAGAACGGTATTTTTCACCCCGGGACCGGGGCAACGAATGGAACGTGGGGGACCAACCCCCGGAATTCTGGAACCAGTACAAAACCGATTTCGCTCCGGGCACCCATTTGCGTATCCATCCGCTGCTGGATTGGACTGAATTGAACATCTGGGAATACATCCGGCGGGAAAACATCCCCACCGTGTCTCTGTATTACAACCAGGGGGATGGCACCCGGTACCGCTCCTTGGGGTGCCACCCGTGCACCAAACCCATTGAATCCCAGGCCCGGACGGTGGATGAAATCATCCTGGAACTGAAATCCGGCAGATTGTCCAACACGGCCGAACGAGCCGGACGGGCGCAGGACGCGGCCGGCGGTGGACTGGAATCCCTTAGAAAAGAAGGATACATGTAATGGCCAAATCTGAGATTCAACTGCAAAGCGGTCAGCCGCCTCATAAGGGGATCCCGGCGGCCCAGACCCAGGCCGCCCAGGGGGTCCCCACCCTGCCGGGTGCCTCCGGGGTGGAAAAAATGAACATTGTGATTGTGGGCCATGTGGACCACGGCAAAAGCACCCTGGTGGGCCGCTTGCTGGCCGATACCGGCTCTTTGCCGGAAGGCCGCCTGGAGGCGGTAAAGGAGGATTGCCGCCGCAACGCCAAGCCGTTTGAATACGCCTTTTTGATAGACGCCTTGAAGGATGAACAATCCCAGGGGATCACCATAGACGCCGCCAGGGTGTTTTTTAAATCGGCCCGGCGCCATTACATCATCATAGACGCCCCCGGCCATATTGAGTTTTTGAAAAACATGGTGACCGGAGCATCCCGGGCCGAGGCGGCCCTGCTGGTGATAGACGCCCAGGAGGGCATCCAGGAAAATTCCCGGCGCCACGGGTATCTGCTGTCCATGCTGGGAATCGGAAAAATCGTGGTGGTGGTGAACAAAATGGACCTGGCCGGATACAGCGAACAGACCTTTCATGCCATCCAGACCGAATACCGGAATTTTTTAACCCAACTGAACGTAAACCCGGCGGGGTTTATTCCGGTAAGCGGCATCGGGGGGGACAACGTGGCGGGGCCTTCATCCAACATGGATTGGTACAAGGGTCCCACACTGCTCCAGGCCCTGGACGGGTTTGACAAAGCCCCGCCCATGATTCGCTGGCCCTTTAGGATGCCGGTCCAGGATGTGTACAAGTTCACCCAGATGGGGGACGACCGGCGCATCATCGCCGGGACCGCCGCCAGCGGACAGATTCAGGTGGGGGAAAAGGTGGTGTTTTATCCGTCTGGCAAAACCACGCGGGTCAAATCCCTGGAAACCTTCAACACACCCCCCAAAACCGGCACCGCCTGCGGTCAGCCCGCCGGGTTCACCATGGAAGAGCAGATTTACGTTCAACGGGGAGAAATCGCCGCCCGGGCCGGGGAACCCCGCCCCAAGGTGGCCTCCCGCATCCGGGCCAGCGTGTTCTGGCTGGGACACAAACCCCTCACCCCCAAAAGGAATACCTGCTGAAACTGGGAACCGCCCGGGTAAAAGCCCGCCTGGAGGAGGTCAGCCGGGTGATAGACGCATCCAACCTTAACGCCGACGAAGGCAAAGACCGGGTGGAACGGCATGATGTGGCCGAAGTGGTGTTTTCCCTGGGCAAGGCCCTGGCTTTTGATCTGGCCGCCGACAACCGGGAAACCAGCCGGTTTGTGGTGGTGGATGATTACGAAATCCACGGGGGGGGCATCATTTTGGAGGACCTGCCGGATTCCCATACCTGGGTGCGGGAATCGGTCATCAACCGCAACACCCAATGGGTCAAAAGCATCATCAGCGTGGAGGAGCGGGCCGAACGGTACAACCAGCAGCCCACTCTGGTGCTGATTACCGGAGAGCGGGGGGTGGGCCGCCGCAGGGTGGCCAAGGAACTGGAAGCCCGGCTGTTTGCCACCGGCAAAGTGGTGTATTACCTGGGGTTCGGCAGTGTGCTGCACGGGATGGACGCCGATATAGAACACAACCGAAGCGACGCCACCCGCGAGGAACACATCCGCCGGTTCGCCGAAATCGCCCACATTCTGCTGGATGCCGGGGTGATTCTGGTTTCCACCGCCGTGGGGTTGTTTCCTGATGACCTGGAAATCATCAAAACCGTGGTGGATTCCAGCCGGATTGAAACCATTCTGGTGGGGGAAAACGCCATGCCGGGGGTCAGCTACGACCTACAGGTTCCGGGGGGGGATCAGGTGGAAGAATCAGTAAAAGCCATCCGGTTTCTGTTGCAGGACCACGGGGTGATTTTCAAAGCCTGAAAGATAAACGGCCTCATCCCCCGGCGCATTCAGCGCCCATAATCCCACCTCTTCCCGCCTGCCTGACGGCGGACCGCCCATCAAAAACCCCCTTTCCCCGGTATCATAATGCGACTTTCGCCTCCCCATCCAGGAAGGGGCGGGGGGAGAGGGCTGTTTTTTGGGCGATGCGGCCCCCGGGTCAGGTTTTGGGGAATTCCAGAAAGAAGGTGGTGCCTTTTCCAACGGTGGATTCCACCCGGATGGTTCCCCCGTGGGCGGCCATGATCTCCTTACAAAGGGGCAGACCCAGCCCGGTACCCCGTTCCCCCCCGGTGCCGCGGCTGGTGGTTTTTTCGGTGGGTGAAAACAGGTTGTCTATAAACACCGGTTCCACCCCCACGCCGGTGTCTTGGACCATCAGGGTGGGGATTTTGGTTTTGGGGGCTGTGATGGTGATGGTGTCTCCCTGGCGGCAAAACTTGATGGAGTTGGTGATCAGGTTTTGCAACACCTCGCCGATCAGTTGGCGGTCCGCATGAATGGTCATCCGGGGTGGGATGGTGTTGAGGAGCGTCACCCCCTTGCGGATCGCCAAAAATTTTAACAGCATCGCATCCTGTGCCATTTCAAAGGGATGAAACGATTCGGACTGGGGGACAATTTTGCCGGTTTGCAGCCGGTTCAGGTTCAGCAGTTCATCCACCATGCCGATAAAATTGGATCCCCCCTCCCGGATGGACTTGACCAGTTCCAATTGGCTTTCGTGCAGGGGGTGTTCCTGGTCTTCCTCCAGGGCCTGGGCCATCACCATGATGGTGGAAAACGGTGAGCGGACATCGTGGGCCACCAGGGTGACGAATTTATCCTTCAGGGCGGTGGCATCTTCTGCCAGTTGCCTGGCTTTTTCGGCGGCCTCATTGGCCTGGATGAGTTCGGTGTTTTCTCTCAGCCGTTTGACCGCCAGGGATTCATTTTCCAGGGCCTGATGGAGAGCCTGTTCTTTTTCCTGGCGCAGAATATTGTACCGATCCGACAACGCCATGGAAAACAGGATGAATTCCAGGGTGGAGCCGAAAATACTGGCATGGAGGGTAAAGGTGTTTACCGGGAACAACCGGTAGTAGGTCAGCCCCACAATGGCCACCCCCACCAGTTGGGGCAGTTGAGCGGTAAAGAATATCCGGGCCGGGCGGTATCTGTTTTTCCAATACCAGCCCGCCACCGACAGAATCATCAGTTGGGAAATCAAAAACCCTGCATCCCATATGTGAAATATGATGGAAACAGGCATCATCAGGGCAGGAATGACCAAGGCCAGCAACACCAACTTCCATGTTTTTAAAACCCGGTCCAACCGGGGGTTGCGGACGGCTGTTTCAAAAAACACGCGGGCGAACCAGACCAAAAACACATGGGAAAATATCCCCAGCAGCAAAATCACCCGGGTGTGAATGTATATCTGACTGGGGTGGGTGTTAAACAGCCCGGACACCT
Organism: Deltaproteobacteria bacterium; assembly: GCA_029858165.1. Taxonomy (GTDB): domain Bacteria; phylum SAR324; class SAR324; order SAR324; family JACQKK01; genus JAOUFO01. The sequence continues at coordinate 11,150 of JAOUFO010000025.1, forward strand.
CCAAAGTAAACGCCGCAAACACCAGGATATAAAACACATAAAACAGATATTTCCGGTCCCGCAGATTGTAGGCCAAAAACAGGTTGTACAGCACCATGGCCAAAACCAACCAGGCATACCCCCCATGAATCCGGGCCTCCCATATTTCCTGGGTATAGGCGGCGGAGGGGCTCATCAGCTTCATATCCATCAGCATGGAAGCGTTGGGTTTGGCCCTTAACACCACCTGATATTTTTTCCCGGCTGGAATATCAAAGTGAAATGAAACCGTCCTTTCGTGAATGGGGACCAACCCCCACTTTTGATGGTCCACCAACCGGGACCCGTCCATCACATACAAATCCCCCTCCAACATCCATGGGTAACCGGTGGTCAACACCCGGGTGGTGGAAGCCCCCGTGTTTTTCACCACAAATCGTAACCAATAGGTGTATGAGGTAAAGCCGAAAGACAGGGTGTTGCTGTTGTTTAGCCGCCACTGGGAGGCTGATTCCGGGGAGGTTGCCTGGTCAAAGGAAAGGGTGCCTTGGGGGTCCACCAGATATTCGGTAAATGGGGCCAGGGAGCGGAATGGTTCTGCCGGTTGGAATTCAACCAACGGGGGCAAAGCCCAGGCCGCAGATCCCCCGGCGGACATCCATATCAACCCTGCCGCTCCAACCCCAAACAAAACCTGAAGATATTTTTTTGGATGACCCATACGTAGCGATTGTCCCTATTCTTCAAATTATAAAATGGTTACTTGAATTGAACCATACACAAAATAATTTGAAACAATATACTTTAATATGAACAGCTTACCAAATAACGAACTTAAGTATCCATGACTGTCTGAATATATTTTTATTACACGACTCTTGAAGGAAGAAACCGTCTTTTCTTTTTGGGGGTCCTGTCCAGCAGTTAGCACCGCCGCGGGCCTTCCGGCCCTTTGGGGCGGGCTAACTGCCTTTCTTTTTGGGGTTCCTGTCCAGCAACCAGCACCGGCATGCGGCCTAAAGGCCCCCTTTGGCCCGGCTGGTTGCACTTCTTTTGGGGGTCCTGTCCAGCAGTTAGCACCGCCAT
>JAOUFO010000304.1 GCA_029858165.1 Deltaproteobacteria bacterium
CCAGATTGGGAATCAGCAAAAACCCCCCCATCATCACCACGAACGCCATGGCCAGAGAGGAAGGCAGCAGGGGGTTTCCCATCAGATTCCAAAACCCTCCCGCCGGTTGGCCCGCAACGGCCATGTGGCCCCGCAGGGAAGGCAACAACAGATACACCCCCCCGGCCACCAACAGCCCGATCCCGGCCACCCCAAAAAAGGCGAACCGCCATCCCCACAAGGTGGAAAGTTCCAACCCGGCAGGCACTCCCAACACCGAGGCCACCGAAAAGGCGCTCATCACCAGCCCCATGGCCCGCCCCCGGCGCTCCGGGGGCACCACATCGCTCACCACCGCCAGGGCCAGGGCGGCCGAAGGCCCCCCGAACAACCCGGCCAACATCCGGGCCGCCATCAGGGTCGTCATGGATGTGGCAAATCCCCCCAGGGCGGTGGCCGCCGTCAAACCCACCAGGGCACCCAGCAAAGCGGTGCGGCGGTCAAACCGGTCCAGAAAAAAAGAACCGGCCACCCCGCCGATGGCGGCGGCCAAAGTATAGGCCCCCCCGATATACCCCAGATGAGACAACGGAATGGCCAGCCCCTTGGCAAAATCCGGCCCCAGGGGCATCACCATCATAAAGTCCAGAATGTTCATAAACTGGACAGCGGCCATCAACAACACCACCGCGCCCAGGGATTTGGAGGAAGTCATCAGAGGAGAAAAACCAAAAAAGATGTGATGCGGCACACAGGCCGACCAAAGGGACTTGCCCCAACCAGGGTCCGCCAACCCCTTCCAGCCGGGGATTCGGCCTGCCGCTTCAGGGATGGATCACCAGGGAATCGGCTTGCGGTCCCTGAAAAACCCCCCGGAAGGGCCGCCGTCGGGCAGGGTGGCCAGCCACACCGGGGTATCGGCCCCTTCCGCGGGGGTGCGGGGGGCCTGGGGGCCGCCCATATCGGTATGCACCCAGCCGGGACAGACTGAATTGACCAGGATATTTTCCCCTTTCAATTCATCGGCCAGCACCCGGGTCACCACATTCAGCCCCGTTTTTGAAATCCTGTACCCGATAAACCCCCCGTTCATATCCGAAAGCTGACCCATCCCGCTGGACAGGTTCACAATGCGGCCAAACCCATGGCTCCGCATCAGGGGGATAAACTCCTGGCACAGCAGCAAAGGGCCGTACAAATTGGTTTCCAACGTGGCCCGCACCCGGTCCAACGGGGCCGACAGCGCATCGGCGTCGGACCATTTTCCCGGCGCCCCGCCATCCAGCGCCACCCCGGCGTTGTTCACCAGGCCGTCCAGGCGGCCGAATTCCCGGCGCACCCGGTCCGCAAAGGCCCGGATGGATTTTTCATCTGCCGCATCCAGTTCCATGGGATGACCTTCCAGCCCTTCAGCGCGCAACACCTCAGCCGCGGCTTGAGCCTTGGGCTGGGTGCGGCAGGCCAGAATCACCCGCTGGCCCATCCGGGCCAATTGACGGGCGATTTCCAGTCCCAATCCCCGGTTGGCGCCGGTCACGGCAATCATCCGGGAGCTTTCAGCGGATTCCTGATGTTTCATCACAATTCCTTGGGGAAAGAGACCAGGAAAGGCGGCCGCCGGTAAAAGGGGCTTACCGCCGCAGCCTGGCGGTCAAGGAGGTCAGCCCAAAAATCCCGGTCAGCAACAACACAATAGTAGCCCCGGACGCGGTGTTCCACCAGTAGGACAATGCCAGCCCGGACAAGGTGGCCGCCAGTCCGATGAAGGCCGCCAGCCACAAAATGCGCCCGAACCGGTCCGAAAGCTGGCTGGCCGCCGCCGCCGGGGTGATCAGCAGGGCGGAAATCAACACAATCCCCACCACCTTCATGGAAATCACCACGGTAAACGTCACCAGAGTGATCAGCAAAAAATACAACCGGTCCGACGGCAGCCCCGAAAGAGCCGCCCCCTCCGGGTCAAAAATAATAAACAACAGCTCCTTGCCCCAAAAAAACAGGCTGCCCCCCACCACCAGGGCCAGAGTAAGGATAATCCATAAATCCTCCAGGGTGACCGATAAAATAGACCCGAACAGATACCCCATCAGGTCCACCTGAACCTGGCCCATCAGCCCCAGCAAAAACACCCCCAAAGCCATGGTGGAGGCAAAAAATATCCCCACGGCGGTATCCTCCCGCACCTGGGAATACAGCGAAATCCAGCCGATGGCCCACCCCACCCCCAGACAAAACACCACCGAGGCCGCCACCGGGTTCACCCCCAGCCAGAACCCCAAAGCCACCCCCCCAAAGGCCGCGTGAGATATGCCCGCCCCCATAAAACTTAACCCCTTGTGCACCACAAACACCCCCACCAGGGCGCACAGCACCCCTGTCACGGCCCCGGCGACCAACGCCCGCTGCATAAATCCGTAAGAAAGCATTTCAGTCATCATGGGGTATGCTTTCTCACCACCATGTGGGGGCTTTGGCCATGGGCGAAAAACATGGTGTGGCAGCCGTACATTTCCTCCAACACCTCCTCGTCCATCACAACTTCCGGGCGGCCATGGGCCACCAGCCGCCGGTTAAGGCAGGCCACCCGGTCCACATAGGTGGAAACCACCCCCACATCGTGGGACACAATCACAATGGCCACCCCCCGGCTGTTGAGCTGTTGCAACAGCCCATAGAACTGTTCCACCCCCTGGGTGTCCATCCCGGCGGTGGGTTCATCCAACAGCAGCAGCTCCGGGTTGTTCACCAGCGCCCTGGCCAGAAACACCCTTTGACGCTGGCCGCCGGAAAGTTTGCCCAGGGGCCGCGGGGCCAGATTTTGGGCGCCGGACCGCTCCAGGGCCAGGGCCACCGCCTCCCGGTCCCCCCGGCGGGGAAACCGCCCCGGCCCCATTTGGGAAAACCGTCCCATCATCACCACCTGGGCCGCCGTCA
>JAOUFO010000305.1 GCA_029858165.1 Deltaproteobacteria bacterium
CCGTTCCATTCTTGTGAGCCGTCCCAGCCGGTTCGGTAGCGGGTGCCTGTCCCCTTGATGCGGGGGATGGACCCCACGGTCTGGATGCCGATGTTGCCGTCGGCATCGGCATAGGAAATGTTGAGGCACAACCCGCCGAAGCCGCTGACGGCCTTGCGGAATCCGGCCCAGTTTTTGGCCCGGTTGAGTTGAAAAACGGCTTCCAGGTCGTTGGTTTTGTCGGTTTTTTGGTACACCCACTGGTAGGCGACCGGTCGGGGTTCGTGATCCAACAGGTGGTTGACCAGGGGGCCGTGGGGGGTGGTGGTGATCTCCATGAAAATGGAATCCTCCCCCTTGATTTTGATTTCCTCCCGCCGGGAGGTGGTTTGCACCCATTGGCCTTTGTACATCACTTCCAGCCGGTTTGGTTGGCCCCCCTGCCCTTGGGGGGGGCCTTGGCCGGGGCGGGTTTTTTCCAGAAAGAAATCCCCCCCGTCGGCCATCATGGCGGTGACTCCCCAGCCGATGCGGCGGTTGTGGCCCATCACAAACAGGGGGGTTCCGGCGATGGTGGTGCCCACGGCCTCAAAGTCGCCCGCTTTCAGGTGGGCCAGATACCAGATGCCGGGCTGGCTGTGGGCCAGGTGGGGATCGTTGGCCAGCAGGGCTTGGCCCGTGGCGCTTTTGGCGGGAGAAATCACCCAGGTGTTGGACCCGGCCAGGGTGGGCAAAAGGTCCTGCCAGTCCCGCTCACGGGGTGTCAGGTGAAACAGGCCGGGAAGCACATGGGATGCGGGGGCTTCATCCTTCAGGGCCAACGTTTGGACTGCGTGAATAGCATTCCTTGGAGCTGGATTGTTGGCGGCCAGGGAATTCCCCCCCTGGCGGCTGTTTTGGGTGGTTCCCCGGCCCTCCCCCAGGGCGGAGGGGAACAGTTCCGCGGTTTTCTGGGGCCCCAGCCTGACGGACAGGGATTCCACCAGAGGGTCAAAATTCCAGCCGTAATGGAGGCTCCAGGCCATGTAGCCCACCATCCCGGTCAGGTCCTGGGGTTTTAGAGGCTCCCAGCCCAGCCCCAGCAGGGCGAATTCCACCGGCAGGGGGCGTGCGGCGGCATAATCGTTTACCCCGCGGGTATAGGCCGCAAAGGCTTTAAGGGCGGTGGGGGTTGCCTCCGCCAGCATCCGGCGGCCCCCCCCGTGGAAATCCATGGTGCGGAACAGTTTGTCAAACTTCACCACATCGGGGCCGAACATTTCCGCCAACCGGCCCTGGGCCACATGACGCCACAATTCTATCTGAAACAGGCGGTCCTGGGCGGCGGTCCATCCAAGGGCATAGTATCCGTCTGCCTCGTTGGCGGCTTCTATGTGGGCCACCCCCCCTTCATCCCGGATGACCGTGGCCGGAAACGTTAACCCGGGGGCGGTCATCTGCCCATCTATTTGGGGCAATGGCCGGTGAGACCACCAGAACAGCCCCAGATACCCCGCAATCGCCAACCCCAGCAACACCCAAAACCCCCGTTTCAAAAGCTTAAACCGTTTTAAACGCTTCATGCCGCCCTCTGGATGATTGGTGGATGGAGAAACACCGGTGACGCGGTTGGATGCCGGACCACAGCCCTTTTTCCATCAGCCCTTATCACAACCGGGTCAAAAAGGAAAAAGGGGGGCTACGGTCAGGTGGCGGGAAGGGTGATGCGGAAACAGGCCCCGTGACCGGGTTGGGGCGGCCCCAGAACAATGGTGCCCTGATGGGATTGGAGGAGGACACGGGCAATGGGCAGCCCCATTCCTGCTCCCTGGGTGGGGGGTTTGGTGGAAAACAGCGGCTGCCATATTTTGTCAGTCATATCCATGTTTTGGGTAAATTCAGGGGGAACCCCCGGCCCGGTATCCTGGAATTCATAGCGCAAGGTGTGGTGGTCCCGGTAAGCCCTGACAGTCAGCCGCTCTTTTTTGTGGGGGGCTTCGGCTCCGGTTTCCGTCTTTTTCATGTTTTCCATGGCATCCGCCGCATTGATCAGCACATTGACCATGGCCAGGGTGACTTGGTGGGCGTTGCCGAAAAAGGAGGGGAGTACCGGCTCTATCTGGATATCCCTGGAGACATGGGGTCCAAACAGATGGTCGGTCAGATCCAGGGCCGCCTTAAGGGGGGTGGCGGCCTCCACCAGGGTGAACCCCTGCACATCCAGCCGGGTGTAGGGCTTCAGCCCCTTGGCCAGACCGTTTAATTCTTTGATGGAATGGTTGATGTTTTTTAAGGTCTTGGAGAATTCACTGATGGTGAACGCCATCTCATCCCCCTCAGAAGGGGATTGGCCGGCCTCTTTTTTGGCCAAAGGCTCCAGGGTCTTCCAGAAGTCGGCCAGCATCAGCACATTGCCGGAAAGAAACGTGGTGGTTTTTTTAAGGCTTTCCGCCAGATTGGAGGCCAGCACCGTCAGGGCGGCCATTCTGTCGTGGGGCATCAGGTCTTTATCCAATCGGGTCATGCTTCTCTCCGGTATGTTATGGGCAAAAGGGGCCTCACCCCCGCCCGCTGTCGCGGGCACCCCACAAAAATCACCTCTCCCAGGCCACCCTGGGTTCCTGTCCAGCGGCTTCAGCACCGCCATCCGCCTTGCGGCGGCTTAGGGCGGGCTGTCGCCGCCTTTCTTTTGGGGTTCCTGTCCAGCAGTCAGCACCCCAAAGCGCCCTCTCCCCGGCCCCCTTCGGGGGCCACCCTGGGTTCCTGTCCAGCAGTCAGCACCGCCTTGGGGCTTCCGCCCCTTTGGGCGGGCTGACCGCCTTTCTTCTGGCTCCCCACACAGGGAGGGGAAAAACATCTGAATTTGAAAAGTTTTTCGTAAACTGCCAAACCCCATCAACCACAAGCCAGATTGCCTCCGCTCTTTCCATCTTGCGCA
>JAOUFO010000026.1 GCA_029858165.1 Deltaproteobacteria bacterium
ATAAGCCCCCACCCTCGCAGTTGATAGGGTTTGTGGGCCACCGCCAGCACCACAGCGTCGGCCGGAGCCAGTTCTTCCGTGGGGGTTAAGGTCATGCCGTATTCGTGCAGGGCCTCATCGGGGCGGGCTTCCGGGTCGTGTATCTGGACATGCAGCCCGTATTCTGTCAGTTCCCGCACCACGTCCACCACCCGGGTGTTGCGCAGGTCCGGCACATCCTCCTTAAAGGTAAAGCCGAACACAATCACCCGCGCCCCCTTGACCGGGTTTCCCTGGCGGATCAACCCTTTTACCACCTGTTCGGCCACATAGCGGCCCATGCCGTCGTTGATGCGCCGCCCGGCCAGAATCACTTCCGGGTGGTAGCCCAGCATTTGGGCTTTGTAGGTCAGGTAATAGGGGTCCACCCCGATGCAATGGCCCCCCACCAGACCGGGACGAAAAGGCAGAAAATTCCACTTGGTGCCCGCCGCTTGCAGCACCTGATTGGTGTCCAGGCCCATGCGGTGAAAAATCATGGACAATTCGTTGATCAGGGCGATGTTCAGGTCCCGCTGGGTGTTTTCTATCACCTTGGCGGCTTCGGCGGTTTTGATATTCGCCGCTTTGTGCACCCCGGCAGTGATCACACTGGCATACACCGCCGCCACCACTTCCAGGGTGGGGCCGTCGGACCCCGATACCACCTTGGTGATGCGGGTGAAGGTGTGTTCCTTGTCACCGGGATTGATGCGCTCGGGAGAATACCCCACAGTGAAATCCCGGCCGAAGGTCAATCCGGACATTTTCTCCAAAATGGGTACGCACACCTCCTCGGTGGCTCCCGGATACACCGTGGATTCATACACCACGATATCCCCTTTTTTAAGCTTCCCTCCCACGGTTTGGGATGCCTTGATGACCGGGGTGAGGTCCGGCCGGTTGGATTCATCAATGGGGGTGGGGACCGCCACAATATGAAAATCGGCCTGGGCCAGCCCCTTGGGATCGCTGGTAAACAGAATATCGGTTTTTGTTAAATCCGCAGGGTCCACCTCATGGGTGCGGTCCACCCCATTTTGCAGTTCCGCTATCCGCTCCGGGTTTATATCAAACCCCACCACCCGGCTGTGGAAACCAAACGCCACCGCCACGGGCAAACCCACATATCCCAGACCCACCACCGAAATGTTTCTTTTGTGGCTCATGCCAGCCTTTGTTTCAATAAAGTGAAAAGGTGTTTTTTGATGATAAGATGATAAATGGTCACGCCCTCTTTACGCAACCTTTTCCGGGGCCGTTTAAGGAAACCGTGGGGTTACCCGGCGGAATCCCGGCCCCCTTTGCCGTCAAACCGGTTTTCGGGAACCAGCATTTCCATCACGGCCCGCAAGGCCGGGGTGTCAAACGCCTCCACCCCTTGTTCCATCCGGGCCATGGTTTCCATCAGGCTTTCCCATTCCATTTCGCGCACCCGGGCCAGAAAAATTTTGTTGTGGCCGGTTTTGGTCAGGGGTTCACTTTCATGAAACAGTTCTTCAAACAGTTTTTCTCCCGGACGCAACCCGGTAAAGATGATTTCCACATCCTCTCCGGGGGTTTTGCCCGAAAGACGGATCATCTGCTCGGCCAGATAACTGATTTTGATGGGATCCCCCATATCCAGCACAAAAATCTCCCCCCCCCGGCCCAAAAAGGCCGCCTGCAAAATAAGCTGGCAGGCCTCGGGGATGGTCATAAAATAGCGGGTGATATCCGGATGGGTGACGGTAACCGGACCGCCGGCGGCAATCTGTTTTTTAAACAGAGGCACCACACTGCCCGAAGACCCCAGCACATTGCCAAACCGGACGGTGACAAACTTGGTTTTGGACAACCGGCTGAAATTCTGGCAGAAGATTTCGGCCACCCGTTTGCTGGCCCCCATCACATTGGCCGGATTGACCGCCTTGTCGGTGGAAATCAGCACAAACACCGAAACCCCGGCCCTGTCTGCCGCCCGGGCCACGTTCCAGGTTCCCAGCACATTGTTTTTCACTGCTTCCCGAACCTGAGATTCCAGGATGGGAACATGCTTGTAGGCCGCCGCGTGAAACACAATATCCGGGCGGCGGGTGGTCATCACATGCTCCACCGCCTTCCAATCGGATACATCCCCCAGCAGGGCCGTCAGCTTTAGGCCTGGATGGCTTTTGGCCAGACGGTTTTCGGTTTCGTACAGGTTGTATTCACTGGCATCCAGCAAAATCAATTCTTCGGGGCCTTGGGATGCCACCTGTCGGCACAATTCGCCGCCGATGGACCCTCCCCCTCCGGTGATCAGCACCCGTTTGCCTGCCAGCCATTGTTGAATGCCCTCCCAATCCAGTTTTACCGGCTCCCGCCCCAGCAAATCCTCAATGGATACCGCCCGGAGTTCCGCCAGGGTCACACTGCCGGAAGCCAGGTCCTGAATGCGGGGCAGGGTGCGAAAGGGGATTCCCGCTTTTTCGCAATGGTCCACCACTTGGCGCATTTCTTTGGCGGTGGCGGTGGCCAGGGCGATCAGGATCAGGTCCACACTCATTTTTCGGGCCACTGCCGGAATATCCAAAATCCCCCCCCGCACCCCAACCCCATGGATTTCCCGACGAAATTTGGCCGGATCGTCATCCACAAAAGCCACAGGGCGGTAGGCCCGGTTCCGGTCCCTCAGCAGGTCCCGCACCAGCATCTCCCCGGTTTTCCCCGCCCCCACAATCAACACCCGTTGGCTGCCTTCCCAACCGGTATTGTAATCCTTCAACAGGCGGTAGGCCAGCCGGGAACCGCTGGTGCTCCCCAGCAGCAGCAATCCGTACAGCGGAAACACCGAACGGGGGGTGAGTTCCATCCGGTTCCAAAAAAAGATGGCCAGGGCCGAAAGGCCCAATCCCAGGACCACCGCCCGGAAAATGCGGATCAGATCCGGGAGAGAGGCAAACCGCCAAACCCCGCGATACAGGCCGAAATACCAAAACACCAGCCCTTGAACCACCAGCACCAAAGGCAGTGAAAAAACAGCAAAATTCAGGTAATGGGGGGGGATTTCCTCCAGGTTGAACCGCAGCCAAAACCCCCCCAGCCAAGCCAGGGAAACCATGGAAAGGTCGTACAAAAACACACCCAGCCGGATATGCGCGGGTTTGATCAACGGGATTGCCATACACGAATGTCCTTACCTGACGGTCCGGCGGCGGCCAGTCCCCTGGCCCTGTTTTACCCGCAGGCCGGAAAATATCGTCAATCCCATGCATATCATGATCATGGCCTGCACCTCACCATCAAAAAAATTGTTTTCAAAAAACCCCATCACCATGGATCCAACCAGGGCCGCCGCCCCCCCCCACAGCAACCCCCGTTCCAGGTCCGGCTGGCCTTTGGTGGTTCGGATGCCCCCCCCCGCCCAAAACAGGACCCCCCCCCAGAGGGCCAGATAAATCACCAGCCCCGCCAGCCCGGAATAGACCCACATTTGCAGATAGATGTTGTGCACCCCGGCGGCCAGTGGGGGGTGGTCCTCCGGGTCGTAGGGTTTGCCGGTGACCGCCTCCCGGTAGGGGATAAAGGCCTGGTCGTTTTTTAACCCCACCCCCAGCCAGGGGTTGTCCTTCACCGACATCCACCCCCCGCGCCACAACACCAAACGGAAATCCCCCTGCCCGGCATCCTCAATGCGGTTGGTCAGGGGGCTGCCCTTGCCAGAGGGCTTCAACCCGCCGCTCCACAACACCACCCCCAAGCCCAGAATCAGCGCCACACTTCCCCCCGCCAGGGGGATGGACCAGCGGCGGGGCAATCTAAGGGCCAGCACCAGCAACGCTGCCCCCAGCCCCAGCCACCCGCTGCGGCTAAGAGAGGCCACCACCGCCAGAAAGGCCAGGACCGCTCCGGCTGCAAACCAACCCCGCCAGCGGCCCCGTTCTTCCAGGGCGGCCATCCCAAACACCGGCACCGCCATCAGCATCACCCCCGCGTAGGTCAGCGAGGTGGTAAAGTTGCCCTGGGCCCGGAACACCGAAAGGAATACGGCGGGAAGGATTTTGTGCTCCACCCGCAGCCAATCCACCCCCCATTTAAACTGAATCAACCCGTACACGGCCATCAACAGGGCGGGCACCAGCATCACGGCCAACAGCCGCCGCAAATCCATCACCCTTAGGGGAATCAGCAGGGCAAACGGCAAAAAGATGCGGTATTCCGATTTCACCGCCCACCAAAGCCCCTCCCCCCCGTTGGCCAGCACCGACACCACCCCCATCCCCATCAATCCCAAAAAAGGGGCCCACACCCACCAGGGCAGGCTTCTTTGAGGGCGGCTGTGCCACACCACCCCCAAGGCCAGCAGATACAACATTCCCACCGAGGCTTCCACTCCGGCAATGGAAAAAGAGCTGAAAAAAAACAGGGTGTAGGTGAAAAAGACCATCCAGGCCTCCAACCGGGCAGGCGCAGCAAACCAGGCAGGCGGGGAAAACCGGGCAGGAAGCATAGGGAAACCGGGATTGTTTGGAGGGAAAAACAGAGGCGGCCTCAACACCGGCTTGTTTGCTGATTCACCCCTCATCCTTGGAAAATGCGGGAGGGGCAAGCCAGCATCCGATTTTTTAAGACCGCTTTCCAAATAAAATCGGGGTGAGAGGATTCGAACCTCCGACCCCCTGCTCCCAAAGCAGGTGCGCTAGCCAGACTGCGCTACACCCCGAGGTGACACAACCATCCAATATAGCGGGGATTTGCCCCCCAAGGCAACCATCCGTTTACACCAAATGGCCCCCCAGGGCCTCCCGCTGGGCGTGAATCTGTCTCCGCAACCCTTCCTGGGCCAGGTCCAGCAGGTGGTCCAGCTGTTTGCGGGTAAACGGGCGGCTTTCGGCGGTGCCTTGCACTTCCACCAGTTCCAGACTGTCGGTCATCACCACATTCAGGTCCACCTCCGCCCCGGAATCCTCCTGGTAGTTCAAATCCAGCAATCCGACCCCTCCCACCAGCCCCACACTGATGGCCGCCACCTGATGGATCAGGGGGGGCTTTTCAAACGGGTGTTTTTCGGCCAGTTTGCGCAAAGCCAGCACCAGGGCCACAAACCCCCCGGTGATGGAGGCGGTGCGGGTGCCTCCATCGGCCTGGATCACATCGCAATCCACCCAGATGGTCCGCTCTCCCAGGCTGGAAAGGTTCACCACCGATCTTAAAGAGCGGCCGATGAGTCGTTGGATTTCCAGGGTGCGCCCCCCCTGTTTGCCCGCCCCGGCCTCCCGTTTGAAGCGGGTGTGGGTGGCCCGGGGCAACATGCCGTATTCGGCGGAAACCCATCCTTTGCCGGTGCCCCGCAAAAACGAGGGGGGGTTGTCTTCTACCGAGGCGGTGCAGATGATTTTGGTCTGGCCGGTTTCCACCAGCACCGATCCTTCGGCGTGCATGGTGAAGTTGGGGGTGATGACCAGCGGACGGGGTTCATCCGCGGTCCGGCCGTCGGGCCTCAGGTTTTTTTTGGATGCGGGCATGGCTGGGCTTTAGGGTGAACAGGTGAAACCGCAGGGATAGGGAAGATTGAAAAGCCGAAAACCGATACAAAAAAAGCTGGTGGGGGAGCATGTTCACCCCCCTGGTCTTTTCCAAACCTTAACACAAACCGGGGTGGTCTTCCGCAGGTTTTATTTTGAGGGCTCTGCATTCCGGCTGAAAGCGATCGGTTTTCCAAAAAAGGTGGGGGGGGGTAGCCCCCGCGCCCGTTTTTTCGGGGGGTTATCGTCCGACGGCCTTTAGGATTTCGGCCGGATTGAACCCCACCACCACCTGGCTGCCGATGAGGGTGACCGGGGTGGTGGCCACCCCCCGTTGAACCAAATCCTCCAACGCCTGGGGGTCTTGGGATATATCCTTGCTGACAAAAGGGATGGACTGTTCTGAAAGAAACTCTTTCAGTTTGTCGCAGAAGATTCACCCGGGCTGGCTGTACACAATGATGGTTTCGTCCATGACGTCTCCTTGGTGAACAAAGAAAAATACCCCCCTTGGCTCTTAAGGGGGCTTGGATTACACAATAGCTTCCGGGGTGTAACCGGCGGCATGAGGGTGGGCGGCCCGCACCTGGTCCACCTGGGCCACAAAATAATCCACCTGTTCCGGCGCCCCCCCCAAAAAGGCGGAAGGGTTTGCCAGCAGGGCTTCCACCTCCGTCTGGGAAAGCGGAAACGCCCCATCCTTTCCCAACCGCCGGGCCAGATCGTTTTCGGCCAGCAGGCCGTTTCGCAGTTCCCGGGCCACATCCACGGCATGGCGTTTGATGATTTCATGGGCCGCCTCCCGCCCCGCCCCCCGTTTGACCGCCTCCATCATCAGGGTGGTGGTGGCCAAAAAGGGGAGCTGCCGCCGGACTTCGGCCGCCAGGGACGCCTCAAACACCTCCATTTCGTTCAGCACCGTCAGAAAGGTTTCCAGTTGGCCGTCCAAAGCGAACATGGCTGAAGGCAGGGCCACCCGCCGCACCACCGAGCAGGAGACATCCCCCTCGTTCCATTGGTCCCCGGCCAGCCGGGAGACCATTTCCAGATACCCCGCCAACAGGGTTTGAAATCCGTTGATGCGCTCACAATTGCGGGCGTTCATTTTGTGGGGCATGGCCGAGGAACCCACCTGTCCTTTTTTAAACCCTTCGCTCACCAGTTCATGGCCTGTCATCAGCCGCACCCCCTTGGCAAAATCAGCCAGTCCGGCCCCCAATTGATAGGCGGCTGAAATCACCTCAAAATCCAGACTGCGGGGATACACCTGTCCCACGTTTTCCAGCACATGGGCGAATCCCAACCGGTTGGCCGCCGCCTGTTCCAGTTTTTTAGCCTTATCCACCCCCCCCATCAGGGTGATCTGGTCCAGGCGGGTGCCCACCGCCCCTTTTAACCCCCTCAAGGGGTAAGCCGCCAGGGTGGATTCCAACCGTTGCAGCCCATGGAGGATTTCCTCTCCGTACATGGCAAACCGGCGCCCCAGGGTGGTGGGTTGGGCGGGCACATGGTGGGTGCGGGCCACCAGGGGGGTATCCCGGAAACGGGCCGACAAAGCGGCCAGGGCGGCCAAAGCCGCCACGGTTTTATCCCGCAGCAGTTCCAGGCTGTGGCGGACCTGCAATTGCTCCACGTTGTCAGTCAGGTCCCGGCTGGTCATCCCCTTGTGGATATGCTCCACCCCGGCCAGGGCGCAAAACTCCTCAATGCGGGCTTTCACGTCATGGCGGGTCAGCCGCTCCCGTGCGTCTATGCTTTCCAGGTCCACCTGATGGGCCACCCGTTCATAGGCCGAAATGGCCTCTTCCGGGATGTCCAGCCCCAAGGCCCGCTGGGCCTTCATGATGGCAATCCACAATTCCCGCTCCCGCACGATGCGCCCCTCGGGACTCCAAAGATGGAGCATGGCGGTGGAGGCGTAACGGTGGGCCAACACATCATGGATAACAGGCCGTTTCAGGGTCATAGGGGCAAATGGTGGATTGGGGGTTGCCGGCCGGTTATTGTCGGCTGGATGGATGATTGGCAAAACCGCTTGCGGCGGAGAAGGGTTGAAGAATCAGCCGGTTTGAAACCGGATGCCGGCCACCAGGGCTTTTTCTATGAGGTAGTTGATAAACGCTGAACTGGCAACCAGCATATAGCGGGCCTCTTCCGGGCCGCAATGGGGGTCATCCAGCAGGGCATGTGTGGTGCCGTTGCTGGTATGGGCGTATCCATGCAGGCTGGTAAGACCGTTGACCAGGGTCCGGTTGAGATGCAAAGGAACCTCCAGGTCGTTTAAAGCCTGACCCAGGGTGATTTCTTTGCCGGTCAGGATTTTGATCATCCCGGCCACCGCGGAGGTGGATGCCTGCACGCTTAAATGGTAATCAGAGGCCGCCGGGTGGGAAAGGTGGGTCAGCCCCGCCATCAGATGTTGCCGCACCGCCGTCAGGTTGTGGTGGTTCAACCGGTGGCGGACGGTTTCTATCATTTCCCGCTCCAGGGGGTCTGTCACCAAAGCCAGATGGTGGGCCACCAGCCGGTAGGGGGAATCCAACCTTTCCAGCAGGCCGTTGCAATCGGCTATAAAATGCTCGGTTTCCCCATGGCTGTGAAGCTGGATGATGTATTCCAAAAAATCGTACAAAGCGGGAAGTTCAAGAACATCAAATTCCGCCTTCAGTTGGTCCAGCAGTTTGGGCAGGGTGGGGGGGAGGGTTTCCATGGGCTTTCGCAGGAAAAAAACCCAGATGTTGGTGAAAAACCGCTTGTGAACCCCGGTCAGCCCCCCCACCGCCGGGGTGGTATCCAAAAAATACATGCGGAACAACTGCCACAGGGCCGGTTTGACGGCATCCTCACCCTGGCCGGAGGTGGATGTTGTGGCTGGAGACCCTGCGGGATTTGGGGCGGCGGGTGGTGAAATCATCACATGCTCCCTTGCGGGGCCGGAAGGCCCGTGGGTGTTGGGGAATCTCAAAGGCCTTATGGTATCACTCTACCCCCCGCCTCATCCCGAAGAAAGGGGGAAATTTCCCAAAACCGGGGGGGTGGTTTTTCCCTGGCCGGAATCCGGGTTTTGCCCATAGGTGTCTTTGGTTCCACGGGTTTAACGGCCCGCAGGTTCCATTTTTTTCCGCTGGCGGGCCGCCGCTTTCAAAGGCAGGGCGTTCAACCGGATAAATCCGATGGCATCCTGGGGGTTGTAGGCCCCTGCGTCATCCTCCATGGAGGCAACGGCGGTATCGTACAGGCTGTAGGGGGACCTGCGGCCGGTGACCATACACCCCCCCCGGTATAGCTGAAGGCGGACCTCTCCGGTGACCCCTTGCTGGGTATCCCGCACCATGTTCAGCAGAATCCGCATTTCCGGGCTGAACCAAAAACCGTTATACACCAAGCGGGCAAACCGGGGCATCAGGTTGTCCTTCAGGCAGATCACCTCCCGGTCCAGAGTGATGGATTCCATGGCCCGGTGGGCCGTGTGCAGCACGGTTCCTCCCGGGGTTTCGTACACCCCCCTGGATTTCATCCCCACAAAGCGGGATTCCACCATATCCACCCGCCCCACCCCGTGGAGGCCTGCCACGGTGTTCAGATGAGCCAGCAACACCTCCGGCTCCATGGGGCGGCCATCCACCGCCACGGCCACTCCGTCCACAAACTCAATGCTGATTTCCTGGGGGGCGTCCGGCCCCTTTCGGGGATCGGCGGTCAGCTCAAACATATCCTCCCGGGGGGCGGTCCAGGGGTCTTCCAACATGCCGGCCTCAAAACTGATGTGCATCAGGTTTTCATCAGAGCTCCAGGGCTTGGCCGCCGTGGCCTTGACCGGGATGCCGTGTTGTTCGGCATAGGCGATCAATTCCTTCCGGCCGGGGTAGGCTTTGAAAAACTCCTCCATTTTCCAGGGGGCGATCACCTGAATATCCGGGTTAAGCGCCCAGTATCCAAGCTCAAAACGGACCTGATCGTTCCCTTTGCCGGTGGCACCGTGGGATACAAACGCGGCCCCTTCTTTGGCCGCCATTTCTATCTGGGCCTTGGCAATCAGCGGGCGGGCCAGGGATGTTCCCAGCAGGTAGGTGCCTTCATACAGGGCATTGAACATGATGGAGGGGGTGACATAATCGGTCACAAACTCCCGTTGGCGGTTTTCCATCACCACCTTCACCGCACCGGCTTTTTGCCCCTTGCGGCGGATTTCCTCCAGGTCCTCCACCTTTTGTCCCAGGTCCAGGCACAAGGCGATGACATCATACCCTTTTTGGGTGATCCAATGGACCAGCACCGAGGTGTCCAGTCCGCCGGAGTAGGCCAATACAACTTTTTCGCGGGCCATGGGTGTTTTTGAAAAAGGGTTGATGGGGTCGGTCCGTGAAACCGGGCTTGAACGTGCCCCCCCAGGGGGCAAACGTTATATTAGGCAGGAATTCGGCAGGATTTCAAAGCCTTTGCGAATGTTTTCTTGGCTGGCTGGTCAAGAGGTCATAAAAAACGCCCTCCCTTTTCGGCGGTTCACATCCGCCTGCCGGAGGTGCCGGGGGCCGTCACTCCTGACTGCCCAGCCACCGCTCGGCGTCAATGGCCGCCATGCACCCGGTCCCCGCTGCGGTGATGGCCTGCCGGTATACATGGTCCGCCACATCCCCGCAGGCAAACACCCCTTCCACCGAGGTATAGGTGGAATGGCTTTTGACCTTCAGATAGCCCAAATCGTCGGTTTCCAACTGGCCGTTGAACACCGCGGTGTTGGGCTGGTGGCCGATGGCCATGAATACGCCGTCCACAACCAGGGAGGTCAGTTCCCCGGTTTTTACGTTTTTCAGCCGCGCGCCCACCACACCCTTGGCGTTGTCTCCCAACACCTCATCCACCACAGAATCCCATACAACCTTTATTTTCGGGTGTTTCAACACCCTTTCCTGCATGATGACCGACCCGCGGAATTCGTTCCGGCGGTGAATCAGATGGACAACCGTGGCGAAGTTGGTCAGATACAGGGCCTCTTCCAGGGCGGTATCCCCCCCGCCCACCACGGCGATGGGTTTGCCTTTAAAGAAAAATCCATCGCAGGTGGCGCAGGCTGAAACCCCCCGGTTGCGGTACTTCTGCTCCGATTCCAGACCCAGCCATTTGGCCGAAGCCCCGGTGGAAATGATCAACGCTTCAGCGGACAGCACATCCCCCGATTCCAGGTGGAGGGTGTAGGGCCGTTGGGAAAGGTCCACCTTATCCACATTGCCGGTTTTAAACCGGGTGCCGAACCGCTCAGCCTGTTTTTTCAGGTCTTCCATCAACTGCGGCCCCTGCACCCCGTCCGGGTATCCGGGAAAGTTTTCCACCTCGGTGGTGGTGGTCAATTGTCCCCCCGGCTCGTTGCCCGCCACCACCACCGGCTCCAGATTGGCCCTGGCCGCGTAAATGGCCGCGGTCAGGCCGGCGGGGCCGGACCCCATGATGATCACTTTGTGTTTTTCCGCCATGTCTTTTTCCCTGTGGGTTTTTCCTAAAATATGATCCAACACTCCCCGGCTTTCCAGGGCCGATACATCATCGTAGCCTCCCAGGCAAACCCCATCCACAAAAATTTGCGGGACGGTGCGCCGCCCCCCGGACAGGTTAATCATTTCCTCCCGCAGGCGGGGTTCGTTCCCGATGTTGATTTCCCGCCAGTCCACCCCTTTGCTTCGCAACAGGGTTTTTGCGGCCACGCAGTAAGGACAATAGTCCTTGGTGTACATGATGACTTCCGCCATTTTTTTGAATTTCCGGATGATTGAAGGATTCTGTAAGGAAGGGTTGTGAATGATGAATCAAGTTTACCATAGGCCTGTGGAATTGCCATGGGTGGATTTTGTATTGAAAGGGAGCAAAATGAAAATGGGGCGGCCCTGACTTTTGGTGTGAAAGCGGGAATTATTGGGTCTTCAGGTGTATGCTTCCGATGGTGTGGTCTGCCTGGGCTTCCAGCACCAAATGGGCGTTTTTCCGGCTGGGGTGAATGTGTTGAATCAGGTTGGGCCGGTTGACGGTTTCCCATATCCGTTGGGCCTGTTTCAGGGCCGCGGCCTCATCCAGGGCGGCATAGCGGGCAAAATAGGCGTTGGGCTGATGCAGGGCCGCCTTTCGCAGGGCCATGAACCGTTCCAGATACCACTCCCGCACCAGCGGCTGGGGGCCGTCCAGATACAGGGCGCAATCAAAAAAGGGGGCCAGGTCCCGCGGCCCGCTTTCCAGGGGGGCCTGCCCCAGGATGTTCACCCCTTCCACCACCACCGCCTGGACCCCCTGCACCGGTTGGGTTTGCCCCGGCAGAATATCGTAGGCGGTATGGGAATACAGGGGGGCTTGGACCGGCAGTCCCCGGCGCAGATCGATTAAAAACCCTGTCAAAGCCCGGTTGTCATAGCTTTCGGGGAATCCCTTGCGGGCCAGCATGTTTTGGGCTTCCAGAATGTGGTTGGGCCATAAAAACCCGTCCGTACACACGGTGGCGGCCTTTATCCCAAAGGGCAATCCGGCCAGCAGGCCCGCCAGCAATCTGGCCGCGGAGCTTTTGCCCACCGCCACCGGACCGCTTAGC
>JAOUFO010000027.1 GCA_029858165.1 Deltaproteobacteria bacterium
GCCCGGCCGTACACCGGGGATTCCCCCCAACAGAACTCCCCGGCCTCCCATGTGTTTTTCCAGGGCGTTGGCCCCCACCTGGATGGCCATGCGTCCGGCCACCTCACTCATGGGAACCAACAGGGGCAGGCTGCCGTCGGCCAGTTGGACGGTTTCGTAGGCCAGGGCGCTCACCCCGCTTTCCAGCAAACCCCGGGTTAAATCCAGGTTGGGGGCCAGATGCAGATAAGTGAACAATATCTTTCCCCGGCGCAATTGCCGGATTTCAATATCCAGGGGCTCCTTGACCTTTAATATAAGGTCGGCCTGATCAAACACCTCCCCGGCTTCTTCCGGGATGCGGGCGCCGGCTTCCCGGTAAGATTCATCTGAGAACCCGGAGCCTTCCCCCGCACCGGACTGGATCAACACCCGGTGGCCTTTGGCGGCCAGGGCGTGAACCCCTGCCGGGGTCAGGGCCACTCTGTATTCCTGGGGTTTAATTTCCTTGGGGCATCCTACAATCATGGGTTCCTTGGCATCAGGGGGTTGAAAATCGGGTTTGGGGGGGTGGCCCGGTCAGTGGGATGGGGGGGGCTGTTTGGTTTTCCGGGCTTTCATTTTGGTGAAGGCGCGGATGAAGGCCTCCCGCAGAGGGGGATCCTGGATGACCTGGGCCTGCCGGGCCACAACAGGGTCCGGTTCAAAGGAGCCTCGGCGGGCCGCTGCGGATGGCTGACCCGGAGAGTTGTCGGGGTTGGTTTGGGGGGCAGTACCGGGGAGCGGTCCCGTTTTGAATTTCAGGCTGGCGACCTCTTTGGTGCCCAGGAAAGTCCGAATGGAATCCAGGATGTCCGGGGCCATGAACTGAAGGTTGTAGGCCCAACTGGCATCCAGGGACGAAATCCACAACACCTTTTTTTCCAGCTTGCTGGGCTCGGTTTTTCGGGCCAGTTCCTCCCCCACGATCCCGGGCCAGCCGTTTTTAAGGGATTGGAGGACAAGGTGGGCCGTTTTGTCGTTTTCCCGAAACAATTTTCTGGCCAAGCCCTTGATGTGGGTCGGTCCGACGGAATCCCTGGCGGGTTTGAGGGGTCTGGCCATGTGTCCTGGTTGATTTTTAGGGGCGGCAATTGGCGGGTATAAAAAGGTTACGGCCCGGATATGGTGGACAGCGGCAGGGAGCCGAACAGGGGCCTTAGGCTGTCCTCATTGAAGTTGATTCCCACCCCGAAGAAGGCATCCCGCAGTTTGGGATTGGTGCTGGCAAAATCATCCGCCCCCATCACCAGAAAGGCCCCGGAATAAAACCGCCACAGGCCCGACAATTTGGCGTGGGGGCCAAACTCCCCTCCCAGATCCCACACATCCAAACCGATGCTGTATTTATCCGCCCGGCCAAAATACTGGTTTACCCCCATCCCGAAATGGTTTTCTATCAGCCCGCCCTGGACCAGGGTGTCAAAATAGCGTTGTCCGATCAGCAAAGACCACTGCATTTGCTGGCTGGTGACCGTTTCTTTGGTTTCCAATGCGGCCCCCCCGCCGGTTGTAGTGGATATTGTGCGGGAGGAAACCTTGCCTCGGGGGTTATCCACCAATTCCACCATATAGAATCTTTCCTTCAAGGGTTGCAGTTTAAAGGACAGGTAAGACTTATAGGTTTGCTGCTGATTCAGTCTTTCAGCCCGCAGGCCGATATCCAGTTTCAATCGGGTGACATCACTTAAATAGGAATTGATGCCCATCAGGGCATTGTTCAACTCCTCCACGGTGGTTTCATCGTTGACCAGTTTTCCCAGGGAGCCTTCACCCTTGTCTATTTTTCCGGTGATGGAATCCAGATTTCCCAGGGTGGAATCCAGCCGTTTGAAACTGGAATCCAGGCTGTCTTTGTTATCGCTTAAAATGGAACGCAGGTCCTGGGTGATGTGGGGGCCGTCTTTCGCCAGGGATTCGGTGAAGGTGGCCAAATGGCCCAGGATTCCCTTCAGTTCTTTGAGAATATCGTTGGCGTTGCCCACCATGGAATCCAGGTCGCTCCCGGATTCGGTGCGGGAAATCATCCCTCCATCCGATAAGGGGGCCTGGGAGGAGGTGCCGGGATTGACGTCTATGTATTTATCCCCCAGGATGCCGATGGATTTGAGGGAGGCCATGGTGTCGGCGTAGAGTTTGTAGCGGTTGTTGATGGCCAGTTCCACTTTGGCTTTGCCGTCTTCCAGGTCTATGGCCGAAACCTCCCCTATTTTGATTCCCGCCACCTGCGCCGGGGACCCCACCAGCAAACCGGAGGCGTTGTCCATCTGAATGGTTACCTTGTAGGTATCGCCGGATCCGGGCCTCCAGCCGGTTACCGCCACGGAGCCCATCACAATGGACCCGATCCCGGCCAGGACCAGCAACCCTACTCTGATTTCTGTGGAAAGATTCTTCATGAAACCGTTGGATTCCCGCTGAGGGAGATTTAAGACTGCCAGAACACCGTGATCAGATAATCGGAAAACAAAATCAAAATTGCGGCCATCACCACCGCCTCGGTGGTGGCCCGTCCCACCCCTTCGGCTCCCCCGGAGGTGTTATACCCCTTGTAGGCGCCCACCAGGGTGAGAATGGTGCCGAATACCGCCCCTTTGACCGTACCCTGCATGATATCGCTGAATTTGAGAAAATCGTACACTTTGGCCATAAAAATACCGGAATCCACTCCCAACAGCCAGACCCCCACCCCATACCCCCCCATGACTCCGGTGATGTCGGATATGGCGGTCAGCAGCGGCACCATGATAAACCCGGCCAGAATCCGGGGGGTGACCAAATACTGGACCGGGTTTACCGCCAGGGCTTGCAGGGCGTCTATCTGTTCTGTCACCCGCATGGTGCCAAGCTCTGCCGCCACGGCGGACCCGGCCCTGGCGTTTACCATTAAAGCGGTCAGCACCGGCCCCAATTCCCGCACCATGGCCACCGCCACCAGCCCTCCCACGATGGACTCCGACCCGAAATCTTTTAAAGACCGGTAGCTTTGGAAGGTCATGACCATTCCGGTAAAGATGCCGGTCAGCAGGGTAACCCCCAAGGATTTGTTGCCGATGAATTCCATTTGCTTGACCAGCAGATGAAGCCGGAAGGGAGGCCGGAAGGCCAGCCGGACGGCATCCACAAACAGCAAAGTCCCTCTGCCGGTGCCCTCCACGGCGGTGAGGGTGATCCTGCCCAGGTGTTCCACCTGCCCCTTGATCCCCAGGGGGAGGGTGGTGGATAAATGTTGTTTCACTTTTTGCACTGGATGACCCCAAAGCCGATTTGGCGGATGTTGCGTAACCCCGAAACCGGAAGCCCTTGGGGGCTCCGGGAAAGTTGGGCTTTATTTCAAATAAAATACTAGCAAAAAGAAGCCCTTTTAAAAGGTGAAAGGTGGAAATACCTTGGAAAATATGGCCAAACCCGGTTTGGCGGGGGGTGGGGACAATGGATTCCTCCCTGTGTTCCATTCCTTTAAGACAATCCGGGGTGCGGGCTGGGGGGAAACTCCGGAATTTCTGGCGAGGGCCGGTGGATTTTTCCCTGAAAAAAAAATGGAAAGAATATGGAAAAAAAAGAAAAATCCACACCAAAACCGTTGCAATTTCTAAAAAACCAAAGCAAGATAGCTAATTGTTGGTTGAACCCAACCGGAAAAAGCCCTGTTCAGGGGCCGAATCCCAGGGTTGACCCCAACACGATTTCCAGCAAGAAAGCCCATAGGTTCCTACGCAGGCCTGTCGGGGGGCCATCCCCCGACACGGAACGCCTGGGACAAGTGAGAAGCAAGGAAAACCAGGGCGCACAACAACAGGATTTCCCCCCATTTAGAAGACCTTTGAAAAAAAAGGTTGCTTTGGGATATATCCCCTGGTAAACATTGTAATTCAAATTTGACGTCAAATTTTGACGGAGTTCATCCAAAAACAGCAAGGATGAGCAGAGAAGGCGGCTTATACGGCCGACTTTTCGGCCAAAAGCCGTCGGTTAGCCGGGCTAAGCGGCTAAAGCAAAAAATTCATGCGGTGAGCCGCAAGACAGATATTCAAACACAGGATTTACCTCAATGCCCACATTGAACCAGCTGGTCCGCAAAGGGCGGTCAGTCAAGGCCAGAAAAAGCAAATCGCCCGCCCTGCAATCCTGCCCTCAGCGGCGCGGGGTGTGTGTTCGGGTGTATACCACCACCCCCAAAAAGCCCAACTCGGCTTTGCGGAAGGTGGCTCGCGTGCGGTTGACAAACGGCTTTGAGGTGACCAGTTACATTCCGGGCATCGGCCACAATTTGCAGGAGCACTCTGTGGTGCTGATTCGCGGCGGGAGGGTGAAGGACTTGCCCGGTGTGCGTTACCACACCATCCGGGGAACCCTGGACGCATCGCCCACAGCCAACCGGAAAAAAAGCCGTTCCAAATATGGAACCAAGCGGGGTTGATGCCCCAACACCTTTAAAACTTGCAAGAGTTATGTCCAGAAGACGCAAAGCAGTGATCCGGAAGATTTTACCGGACCCCAGGCACAACGATTACCTGATTGCCAAATTCATCAACACTTTGATGTTTGACGGCAAGAAAAGTGTGGCCCGGTCCATTTTATACACCGCCATGGATGCCATCGGCGAAAAAGAAACGGAAGCCACCCCTTTGGAAGTGGTGCGGGGCGCCGTGGAAAAAGTGAAGCCTGCGCTGGAGGTGAAATCCCGGAGGGTCGGCGGCTCCACCTATCAGGTGCCGGTAGAGGTCCGACCCGAGCGGCGGCAGAGTCTGGCCATCCGATGGATTATCAACGGCGCCAACACCCGCTCCGGAAAAACCATGGAATCCAAACTGGCCGCCGAATTATTGGATGCCTACCATGGGCGCGGCGGCGCCATCCGCAAAAAAGAGGATGTGCACAAAATGGCGGATGCCAACCGGGCTTTTGCCCATTTCCGCTGGTAGGCGGAAGCCTCCTGCGGGTGCCGGGTGAAACCTTCACGCCCCTCTTTCCCCGGAAGATGGAAAAAAATTACCGGAGCGGGCTTGCAGGCACTTTGAACTTTTTTGATACAAAGCAGCAACCACCAGTGAACAGGTTTTTTTAAAGACCGATACGTTTTTCAATCCAGGAGTGAGCAAAAGCCAGTGGCCAGGTCAACCCCCTTAACCAGATTCCGCAACATCGGCATCATGGCGCACATTGACGCCGGAAAAACCACCACCACCGAGCGGATTCTGTATTACACCGGCAGATCCCACAAAATCGGGGAAGTGCACGATGGCGCCGCCACCATGGACTGGATGGAGCAGGAACAGGAAAGGGGCATCACCATCACCTCAGCCGCCACATCTTGCAGCTGGACCGTGGACAACAGCCCCTACCAAATCAATATTATTGATACTCCGGGCCATGTGGACTTTACCATTGAGGTGGAGCGTTCCTTGCGGGTTCTGGATGGAGCTGTGGCTGTGTTTGATGCTGTGAGCGGTGTGGAGCCCCAATCGGAAACCGTGTGGCGTCAGGCGGATAAATACCATGTGCCCCGACTGGCCTTTGTGAACAAAATGGACCGGATGGGATCCAACTTCCCCCGGGTGATCCAGATGCTGAAAGACCGGCTGAAAGCCAAGCCGGTGGCCATTCAGATTCCCATCGGGGCCGAGGACAGCTTTAAAGGAATGATTGACCTGGTGGCCATGAAAGCCATTCTTTTTCATGATGAAACCATGGGAGCCAAGTTTGATGTCTCCGAGATTCCTGCCGAGTTAAAGGCTGTGGCCGAAGAATACCGGGAAAAAATGATGGATGAAATCTCCCATCATGATGATGCCCTGCTTGAAAAGTTGCTTGAAGGGCAGCCGGTTTCCACCAAAGAAATAGAAAAAGCCATTCGGGAAGGCACCATCAACGGGGGCATGACCCCGGTGCTGTGCGGATCGGCCTTCAAAAACAAAGGGGTTCAGCATTTGCTGGACGCCGTGGTGAAATATCTTCCTTCTCCGCTGGATGTGCCCCCGATGAAGGGCTTGTCCCTGGACGGCGAAACGGAGATTATCCGGGAGGCCAAAGATGACGCCCCGCTTTCCGCCTTGTCCTTTAAAGTGATGACGGACCCTTATGTGGGTCAACTGACCTTTATCCGGGTCTATTCCGGCAAGCTGACCCAGGGGATGCAGGTGCTGAATGCCACCAAAGGCAAAAAAGACCGCATCGGACGGATTGTCAAGATGCACGCCAACAAGCGGGAAGAGGTCCAAGAGATTCTGGCCGGGGATATTGCGGCGGCCATTGGTCTGTCGGAAGCTTTTACCGGGGATACCCTGTGCGACCCGGCCCATCCGGTGATTTTGGAGCGGATCGTTTTTCCTGAGCCGGTGATTGACATTGCCGCGGAGCCCAAGACCAAAGCCGATTACGAAAAAATGGGTTCGGCCCTTTCCAAGCTGGCTCAGGAGGACCCCTCTTTCCGGGTCCACACAGACCCTGAAACCAAGCAGACGATTATTTCCGGGATGGGGGAGTTGCACCTGGAAATCATCATGGATCGGCTGAAGCGTGAGTTCAAGGTGGAATGCAATGTGGGCAAGCCCCAGGTGGCCTACCGTGAAACCATCACCGCCAAGGGCGATATCAACCACAAATTTGTGAAGCAAACCGGCGGCCGCGGCCAATACGCCCATGTGGTGATGTCCATTGAGCCGCTGGAGCCGGGTGGCGGAATCCAGTTCGAAAACAAGGTTGTGGGTGGAAACATTCCCAGAGAATACATTCCCGCTGTGGAAAAAGGGGTTCGGGAAGTGATGGAATCCGGCGTGTTGCTGGGTTACCCCGTCATTGACCTAAAGGCCACCCTGCTGGATGGCTCTTACCACGATGTGGACTCCAACGAGATGGCTTTTAAAATCTGTGCCTCATCAGCAACCAAAGAGTTGGTGAAAAAGGCCAAGCCGGTGTTGTTGGAACCGATTATGTCAGTGGAGGTTGTGGTACCCAGCGAATACATGGGCGATGTGATTGGCGACCTGAACTCCAGACGGGGGCGTGTGAAAGGCATGGAAGAAAGAGCCGGCGCACAGGTTGTGGATTCTGAAGTCCCGCTGGCTGAAATGTTCGGGTATTCCACCGTGTTGCGCTCTGCCACACAAGGCCGTGCCAACTACACCATGCAGTTTTCCCACTACGAGCGGGTGCCTGCTTCGGTAACGGAAATCCTGTTGTCATCCAAGAGTGCAAGTTAAGAAACCGTCCTTCGGGGCAAAGCCCAAACCAACGGGTAGAATCATCAAGCAAGGAGAGTAATTAGATGGCCAAGGAAAAATTTGACCGGTCCAAACCTCACGTTAACATCGGTACCATCGGACACGTGGATCACGGCAAGACCACGCTGACAGCCGCCATCACCAAATCCCTTTCCTTAAAAGGGTTGGCCGATTTCAGCGCCTTTGATCAGATTGACAAGGCTCCCGAAGAAAAGGCCCGCGGAATCACCATTTCCACCTCACATGTGGAATACCAATCCGAATCACGCCATTACGCCCATGTGGACTGCCCCGGCCATGCCGACTATGTGAAAAACATGATCACCGGCGCGGCTCAAATGGACGGTGCCATCCTGGTGGTGTCTGCCGCTGACGGCCCCATGCCCCAGACCCGCGAGCACATCCTGCTGGCCCGTCAGGTGGGTGTGCCCTATATTGTGGTCTTTATGAACAAAGTGGACATGGTGGATGACCCTGAGCTTCTGGACCTGGTGGAAATGGAAATCCGGGAACTGCTGAGCAAATACGGTTTTCCCGGGGACGACACCCCCATCATCCGTGGTTCCGGCCTGAAAGCCCTGGAAAGCGCCAGCAAAGACCCCAAAGCGGATGAGTTCAAACCCATTTACGAGCTGATCGCCGCTTGTGACAGCTACATCCCTGAACCCACCCGGGATATTGACAAGCCGTTCCTGATGCCGGTGGAGGATGTGTTCTCCATTTCCGGCCGGGGCACGGTGGCCACCGGACGGATTGAACGGGGCATCGTCAAAGTGGGTGAAACGGTTCAAATCGTGGGCATCCGCAACACCCAGGAAACTGTGGTGACCGGGGTTGAAATGTTCCGCAAGCTGTTGGATGAAGGCCGTGCGGGCGACAACGTGGGTTTGTTGTTGCGCGGGATGAAGCGGGAAGACCTGGAGCGGGGCCAAGTGTTGGCCAAGCCGGGATCCATCACCCCCCACACCGCTTTCAAAGGGCAGGTGTACATCCTGACCAAGGATGAGGGAGGGCGGCACACCCCATTCTTCAACAATTACCGCCCCCAGTTTTATTTCCGCACCACCGATGTAACCGGTGTGTGTGAACTGCCTTCCGGCACCGAAATGGTGATGCCTGGCGACAACGTGGCCATATCGGTCAAACTGATCACCCCCATCGCCATGGAGCCTGAATTGCGCTTCGCCATCCGCGAAGGCGGACGGACGGTCGGCTCCGGTGTGATTTCCAAAATCGTAGAATAAGGGCGGAAAGATTAAGTTCCATGGAACAAAAAATAAAAGTCCGCTTTAAAGCGTTTGATCACAACCTGTTGGACCAAACGGTGCGCGAGATCGTGAATGCGGTCCGCCGCACCGGGGCCAAAATTGACGGCCCGATCCCCCTTCCCACACGGAAGTCGGTGTTAACGGTCCTGCGCGCTCCTCACGGGGATAAAAAATCCCGTGAGCAGTTTGAGACCCGCACGCACAAACGGTTGATGTACATTATTGAACCCACTCCGCAAACAATGGACGCTTTGATGAAGCTGGACATTTCCGCGGGGGTGGACATTGTGATGAAACAAGCCTAAAGGCAAACCTTCCGGCGGGACAACAGCCCTTTAAAACGGCAATCCCGCCCTGAATGGCGATAGAAACCAGCCCCCTTGGGCGAAAGAAACACGAATCATGACCACAATGAAAGTCATTCAACTGGACAACACCGATGCCGCACCTCTTGAGGTGTCCGACAAGTTGACCGGTGCGGAATTCAAGCCTTACATCATCCGCGACGCGGTGGTGTATCAACAGGCAAAAGAGCGGCAAGGCACCCATGCCACAAAAACCCGCCATTTTGTCGCGGGGAGTACCCGCAAGCTGTTTAAGCAAAAAGGGACCGGACGGGCACGGCCCGGCGATATCAAGGGACCCCATCGGCGGGGCGGAGGCATCGCCCATGGTCCCCATCCCAGAAGTCATGCCATCGGGATGAACAAAAAGGTCCGCAAGGCCGCATTGGTTTCCGCCCTGTCCGAGAAAATCCGGCGCAACGAAACCCTGGTGGTGGACAATCTGGAGTTAAAGAGTCACAAGACCAAAGATTTCGCCTCCTGGCTGGCCAAGCAGGATTTGACCAAGGTGCTGATTGTGGTTTCGGATGTGCCGGACAATTTGATACTGGCTGTGGGAAATCTGCCGGATGTGGAAATGATCCATTACACCCAATTGAATGTGTACCATTTGTTGCGCTACCCCAAAACGCTGTTTACCCGGGGCGCGCTGGAGCAAGTACAGGAAAGGCTGGTAGGATGAACATCAAACTGCTGAAACATCCGCATTTGACCGAAAAATCCGTGACCATGAAGGAAACGGAAAACCGGGTGACTTTTCTGGTGGAGCCTGCCGCCAACAAAACCGAAATCAAAAAAACAGTGGAAAAACTGTTCAATGTGACGGTGATCACGGTACGGACCTCCAAAGTCCGGGGAAAAATGAAACGGGTGGGCCGCAACATCGGCCGCCGCCCGGACAGCAAAAAGGCCATCATCAAATTGAAGGCCGGTGATAAAATTGAATACTTTGAGGGTGCGTAAATTCCAAAAAATTCCGGAAAAGGGTTTAAATCCTGTAACCCCCCAACCGAATAGAATCCATTGTCAAAAAAACAAGGGGTGAGGGGCGGGGAGCCAAAGAGCCGGATTGTTTGATCTTAAATGACAGCCCAGACCGGGTTGACCAACTTATTTGTAAGCCCTGGCCGGGCGCATCAACCAAAAACCTGGGCCAGAAAAACCATTAGGCTTGAATCGGGTTAAAAGATGGCTATCAAAAAATTCAAACCGACCTCGCCCGCCAGACGGGCGATGAGTTCCTCGGACTTCAGCGAAATCACTTCCCCCACTCCGGAGAAGTCTTTGCTGGCGCCGCTGAAAAAATCGGGCGGTAGAAACTCCAATGGACGGATCACGGTCCGTCATGTCGGGGGCGGTCACAAGCGCCATTACCGGATGATTGATTTCAAACGGGATAAAATCGGAATTCCGGGGAAAGTGGCCACCATTGAGTATGACCCCAACCGCACGGCCAGAATATCCCTGGTAGTTTATGCAGACGGAGAAAAACGCTATATCATCAATCCTGAAGGGTTGAAGGTGGGGGACACCGTGATGAGCGGCCCCCAGGCGGAAATCAAGGTGGGCAACACCATCCAGATCGGCTCCATCCCCATGGGAACCACGGTTCATTGTGTGGAATTGAAGCCGGGCAAAGGTGCCCAACTGGCCCGTTCTGCCGGAGCCGCCGTACAAATTCTGGCCCGTGAAGAAAACGGGAAATACGCCCAGTTGAAACTGCGGAGCGGAGAAATCCGACGGGTCCCCATGAACTGCATGGCCACCATCGGAATCGTATCCAATGCCGAAGTGGCCAATGTGGATTTGGGCAAGGCCGGCCGCAAACGGTGGCTGGGTGTACGCCCCACGGTTCGCGGTGTGGCCATGAACCCGGTGGATCACCCCCATGGAGGTGGTGAGGGACGCACCTCCGGTGGACGTCACCCTGTTTCTCCCTGGGGGACACCCACCAAAGGTTATCGTACCCGCAGCAACAAACGGACCAACAAATTCAGGATTCAAAGAAGGAAAAAATAAACCCGGCGGGCCAAAAGGGAACTTTCCCGGCCCAGCCACAACCAGAAGGACAGCACCTTGCCAAGGTCACTTAAAAAAGGCCCTTTCGTGGATGGCCACTTAAAGGTCAAAATATCCAGGGCGAAAGAAACCGATGACCGCCGCCCCATTAAAACATGGAGCCGTCGCTCCGTGATTCTGCCTGATTTTGTGGGCGTGAATCTTGCGGTTCACAACGGAAACAAATTCATCCCTATCTTTGTCACCGAAAACATGGTGGGACACAAAGTGGGCGAATTTTCTCCTACCCGCACCTATCGCAGCCACGGAAACAAAACTGACAAGCGGGTCGGCAAAAAGTAATCAACACCCTAAAGGCGCCCCGCAAGGGGCTGACGGAACATGTATAAAGCCAGCGCCAACAAAGTTAAACTATCCGCCCGCAAAGCAAGGCTGGTGGTGGACCTGATTCGGGGGATGAACGTCAACAAGGCGCTGGGTGTGCTGGACAGCACATCCAAGAAGGCCTCCCCCATCGTGAAGCAGGTGCTTAAATCTGCCATCGCCAATGCGGAAGTTCAAAACAGCAAAAATCTGGATGTGGACCAATTAAAGGTTGTCCGGGCTTTTGTGGATGAAGGACAGACTCTCAAACGATTTCACCCCAGGGCTTATGGGCGCGGTGCGGCTATTCGCAAGCGGTCCAGCCGGATCACCCTGTACGTGGGTTAATTGGCCGCAAGGCTGCCAACCGCATAAAAAACCAAAGAGGTTGTTGTGGGACAAAAAGTAAACCCTATCGGACTCCGACTCGCGCTGAACCGTGATTGGAACAGCAAATGGTTTGCCGAAAAAGGCAAATACGGCGAACAACTGGAAGAAGACATCAAAATTCAGGAATACATCAAGAAAACTCAGGCACATGCCGGGATTTCCCGGGTTGAAGTGGAACGTTCCGCCCAAAAAATGAAAATCACCATATCGGCCTCCCGCCCCGGAATCATCATTGGGCGGAGCGGTGAATCGGCGGACAACCTGAAAAACGAATTGGTCCAGCAAATCGGCAAAAAAGACATCACGGTCAACATCAAAGAAATCAAACGGGCTGAGGTGGATGCCAACCTGATTGCCCAGTCCATTGCCCAGCAGCTGGAAAAACGGATTGCCTTCCGGCGGGCCATCAAACGTTCTTTGGCTTCCGCCATGCGACTGAACATT
>JAOUFO010000306.1 GCA_029858165.1 Deltaproteobacteria bacterium
GCCAAAAAGGTTTCTCCCCGGTGATAGTAGGAATCCGCCGTGTAAGGCAGGTTGCCCGGAAACCGTTCCTGGAGGATTTCGTAATGGGCCGAGGCCTCCTGGTTGAACCCCATCAACTGATAACATCGGCCGATGCTGAACAATGCGCTGGGGATCAGGTCCGAATGGTAATTGGCATCCTCCGCCGCCCGGATGGCCGACTGGAAGAGGTCTATGATGCCATGCAGATTGGTGGATTTCCTGGCCAGGGCCATTTCCAACTGGGCATCGGCAGAACGGAAATAGGCCCGGATGCCGATGCGGTTGGTGGGATAGGTGCGGTATAAACTCAAAAAAGATCGGCTGGCTTTCACCATCCGTCCGGCCCTGAAATCCCGTTCCGCCTCCAGATAGGCGGTCCGGATTGCGGGGCTGGGGGCGTTGGCCAGCACCTCCTCCAGGGGCACCGGTTTGGGGCCTTGGGGCTTCGGCTTGGCCTCTTCCATTTTCTGGGGAGTCGGGGGGGGACTTTCCGTTTTTAGGGGTTCTTTGGCCCCGGGGCCGGGTTTGGCTGTGTGTTCTTTGGCCTGGGAGGGGGGAAGAAAATCCACCACCACCCGCGGGGGGCGGGTCAGGGCCAAGGCCACCCCCTTGAGGGCCCCCTGTTTGACCAGGGTCATTTGCAGGTCTGATCCCATGGGAGATACCGCAGCCAATCGCACCGGCCCGGCCTCCATCCCCGGGGCGGCTCCTTTTTCCAGATAGGATCCCAGCAATCGCAAAGTGGATGTTTCTGCGGTTTCCTCCAGCCGGTAAGGCACCATTTTGGATAACTCCACCACCAGCCGGGGGTTCCCCCGAAATTTGGACAGCCGCACCCCGGTAATGCGGGGAAGGGTGGAACCCGGAAGTTCCTCCAACGTCAAAACCGCCCGGTTGGCGGGACCCCCCGAAGGGGGGCCCCAGGAAACTCTTTCCCGCAGCCGTACTTTGGCCCAGGTGTCGGTTTCGTTGATGTCCTCAAACAAAATACCCGCCACCAGGTGGTCGTTGTATAAAAACTGCCGCCTGCCGTTGGGAAAGGCCGGGCGGGCGCCATAAAACTTGATCACCACCACCTTTTTGTCCGGGTTGCCCACCACCTCATAGGATGCGGGGGAGGAAAGCAGAAAATGGAGGCTGAGCCGGTTGGCCTCCCGGCGGAATTCAATGGCGGTGATCTGGGATGTGGAATCGGAGGAATCGGCGGATAGGGCGGGGGCGGGCAACAGCCCCGCCCCCAACACCAAAAGGGAGACAAGGACGGTTTTGGTTGTCCGGAACCAGTCGGTCAGGGCCGCAGAATGCATCGGTTCCTCCTTGAACCCCAAAAGATCCCCCCGGTTTCCCCGGAGGTTTGGAAAAAACAGCCCGGTGGGTGGATCCCCATCCCCCCGGCGGTCTCACCCTCCTGCCTGGAGGGGGTCGGCCCGCACTGGAAAACAGGGGGGCGGTTGGGTCAAAAACCCAGGCTGCCTTCACCTCAGGCCGGATGGGGCTGGGCCTCGGGCTTGACCTCAGGTTTGGCCTCGGCCTTGACCATGGGTTTGTCCAAGGGGGACCCGGCCTTGGCTTCCGGCTTATGGCGCATGCTGATCTGGCCCCGGAATCGGGCCCCTTCCTGGATCATGATCTTGTCGGTGATGATGTCTCCCAGAAGGTCCCCATGGCGGTAGATTTCCACCCGGTCCACGGCCTGAATGTTGCCCTTTAAGCGGCCGCCGATCATCACCGAATCGGAGACCACATTCCCATCCACCTCTCCCCCGCGGTTGATGATCAGCACCGCGCCGGAACCGGGCTTGGCGGTGATCGTACCGTTAACCACCCCGTCAATGCGCAGAGTGCCCTGAAACCGGATGTTCCCCTGAAACCGGGTGCCGGCCCCCAGCAACCCCACATAGGTGGAATCTATATATTCAGAAAGATGTTTTTTCCAAAACAAGGGGGTTTTATGTCTCCTGGATATTGTGGGAGCGGCTCATGCCCGGAACAAACATGGACGGGTCCAATTCTATTCTGTCTTTGGCCAGCAGGGCGCCCCGGATGGAAAACAGGTACACCGAAAGATGGGTAAAGTATTCCGTGCCGGTTTTGCGTTTTACCCGCCCTTCAAAAGTCTGGATGCGGCGCATCAGGTAAAACGGGGTGCCGGTTTTGTAATGCTCAGGAAATCCACGTTCGTTGATTTCCCCCCGGGAAGTGCTTAAAAACACCGGAAAATCTCCATCCTGACGCTCCAGAATAAAGAACAAATACCCCCCCTGGGAACCGGATTTGCCTTGAGCCGCCAGTTTGCACGAAACCCATACATTCAATCCGTCCACCCGGGCGGATATGTTGTTGATGGCCACCGGAAGCTGATAATCCTCTGCCTCGGTCTGGCCCAAAGCGGCCAGTTGAACCGTGGATTCCTGGACATGGCCCGGATTGCGGAACATGCGGGCCGCCAGCATCTCCTTGCCGTGGAAGTACCGCATATCCCGGCTTAACAGTTGCTGGCGCAGTTCTGCCTGGTCTTTTTGCAGGGTGTCCACCTTCTGCTCCAGATGTTTCAGCCGGGGGTACTGAAAAAAGAACAACATGGTAAACAGCATCATTCCCCCCAGCAGCAAACCCCCCAGCGCCAGCCCGGTGTACACCCGCCAGGCCGCCAGTTGAATCGTGACCGGCTGGCCAAAATTTCGGGATAAAATGAAGGTGTAAGTGCTGGGAACCTTCATGGGTGCCTGTTCTCCGAACTGGGTGGTTTGGGGTTGCCGGGGGGAACCGGGGGTGGATGTGCCGGACGGAATCGGTTAAACCCGTAAACTCATCTGGAAACCGTCCCAGGATTCCCCTATTTGTATACCCTAT
>JAOUFO010000307.1 GCA_029858165.1 Deltaproteobacteria bacterium
CACCGGGGGGGGCGGGGCAGGCTCCGGCGGCATCCTTTCCGGCAGGGCAGGCGGGGAATCATCCAAAGGGGCTGCCTTTGGTGGAACTGCCTTCGGTTGCCCCGGACCCGGCTCCTCAGGGCGGGAGGGTTGAAAATAAACAGACGGGGCTGCCGGGGGCGCCGCAGCCGGGGTTTTGGGTGGTTGAACCGCCTTTCTTTCCGGGGGCGGCACGGCAGCCGGGTTTCCGGGAGCCACCGAAAAGGGGCGGGCAGCCGGTTTGGGTAAAACGGGAGTCGGAGGTTCCGGCCATCCGCCGGTTCCCCCTGGCTGGGGCGGGTGGGAATTCAAGGATGGGGAATCCACTCTCTCCTCTGGCGGGGTGAGGGTCGGCTGCCAGGAGCCCCCATGGATGGAACAAAATTTTTCCGGCGGATGGTTGGCGTAAAATCTGCGGGTCACCCGCAGCCCGACCGGGCAATAAGGGGTGGCCAGTTCCCCCGATTCAAGGCACACCGTCCGGGTGACGGGGGGGCCTTGATGGAGATGGCAGACTTCCGGAGGGGTTTCTCCCTGGCGAAAAGGACGGACGGCCGTGGAGGGGCACCAGTCTCCGGCCAATTCTCCGGATTGGTTACATACCCTTACCGTCTCAAAAGGCTCATCCGGTGTGGGGAAATAGGTTTTTTCCGCGGGGGTGGACCGGGTCATGAACTCCTGCCACAACCGGGCGGTGGTCATCCCTCCCGCCTCCCGGGGCATGATGGAATTGTCATCATTGCCGATCCACACCCCCGCCACCAGGTCCGGGGTAAACCCGATGAACCAGGTGTCCCGGGGGCCGTCATTGGTTCCTGTTTTTCCCCCCGCCGGGCGGTTCAGCCGGGCCGCCATGCCTGTCCCCCGGGCAATCACCCCCTGCAACATGGAGTTCATCTGATAGGCCACCCAGGGTGAAAAGGCCTGGACCGGGGGGGGAGGAAAGTATTCATACAGCACCTCCCCTTCAGTGTTGGTCACTTTGGTGATGGTGACCGGCTCCACCCGCAAACCCCCGTTGGCGAATGAGGCATAGGCCGCCGTCAGCTCCATGGGGGTCGCCTCTGAACAACCCAGGGCATTGCACAACCCGTTTTTGGGATTGATGCTGATCCCCAACCGGTCCGCAAACCGCACAAACCGGTTCATTCCCAGCCGTTCCAGCAGTTTCACCGCAATCACGTTGCTGGACACCTCCAGGGCTTTGGCCAGGATCATTTCTTTATGAAGGGGGTATATGGCCTCCGGGTCCTCCTTCATCACCCCGTAATGGTCATCATAATTATGGGGTTCATACAATTCAAACTCCCCATCGGGCCGTTTCCATTCATAGGGGGCCGGTTCGTCCAAAAACACCGAGTTGGGGGAATACCCTTCTTCCAGGGCCGCCGCGTACAACACCGGTTTGATGGCCGATCCCGGCTGCCTGCGGGCCTGGGTGGCCCGGTTGAATTCCGATTCCTCATAATTCACCCCCCCCACCAAGGCTCTGACAAATCCGGTATACGGCTCCAAAGCAATCAGTGCCCCCTGGTTGACAAACTTTTTGTCGTTCAATGAGGTGACCCGATCCTCAGCGGACTGCTGCATGGCCGGGTCCAGGGTGGTGTAAACCCGGTATCCCCGTCCAGCCACCCGGTTTACCTGCAACAGGCCGCGCAGGTCCTTCATCACCTCATCCACAAAGTAGGATGCGGCCCGCACCCGGGTATCCGGTTTGAACAGCACCAAAGGCTCTTTCCAGGCCTGATTCAGGTCCTCATTGGAGGCCCAACCCAGTTCCCGCAGGCTTTTCAACACCTCCTTTTGCCGGGTCAGCACGGCGGCTCCGGGGGGCAAAACCAGCCGGGGCGGTGGGGTGGTGTGGTCCACTTTGGCCGGTTGAAGATACCCCTCCGGTTTTTTGATCAGGGCCGCCAGAAAAGCCGCCTCGTTCAGGGTCAATTGGGCAGGCAGCTTGTGAAAGTAGGTTCGGGAGGCTTTATCCACCCCATACACCCCGTGGGCAAAATAGACCTGATTCAGGTACAGTTCCAAAATCTTCTGCTTGTCATAAGCCCTTTCCAGGGCCATGGCCATCATCACCTCTTTGATTTTGCGGCTGAGGGTGGGCTTGGGAGAAAGCAGGGTCAGCTTGATCAATTGTTGGGTGATGGTGGAGGCTCCCTGGCGGGTTCCGCCGGGGCGGATGTTTTCCCAGGCGGCCCCCACCAGCCGGATGGGGTCCATTCCCTTGTGGGAAAAAAACCGCCGGTCCTCAATGGCCACCACCGCCTTTTGCAAAAAAGGGCTGATCTGGTTTAAAGGTACCGTGTGGCGGTCCTCCACCCCCTGAATCACCGCCAGAACGGCCCCGTTTTTATCGTAAACCAGCGTGTTTTCAGCAGAGTGGGTCACCACTTTTTCAAACCGGTCCACCACCCCCGGAGCCCAAAAGGCAAACCCCGCCAACACACCCAGCAACAAAAACAGCAACCCGGCGGCAACCCAGCCCGCCATCCGCCAAAAAGGAGAGGGAGGCCCAAGAGGCCTTATCCTGCGGGGTGGGGGGGGGGCTGATCCGGCTGAAACCGGCCACCGCCAGGAAAAGCGAAAAAGGGATTTGAATTTGGCCACGTGGATCACTGGTTGGGGGACGACCGATGAACGATTGAGAAAGCGTCTTTATTCCCGCATGAATCAGCCGTTTTTTTTTGGGCGGCTGTGCGGGGTCTTCTTGGCGGCTGTGCCGGGTCTTCTTGGCGGTTGTGCCGGGTTCTCATGAATGGGGGAAGGTTTGGCCTTACCCCCCATTTAACCCCCCCCCGGTTTTGCGGTCAATGGCTTTCCTCCTCCACCCGCGACCGGCAAGC
>JAOUFO010000308.1 GCA_029858165.1 Deltaproteobacteria bacterium
GGAGGGGCCAACCAAGGATTGGGGATTATTTGAGGGGGGTGGGGGAAGGGTGACGGGCTTTGATGAATTCCGCGTATTCCAAGGCGGAAACAGGGCGGCTGATCACATACCCCTGGATGTAATCGCAGCCTTCCCGGTTGAGGAAGACCAACTGCTCCCTGGTTTCCACCCCTTCGGCGATGATATTCAGATTTAAGGTGTGGCCCATGGCGATGATGGTGGAGGCGATGGCGGCATCATCCGAATTGGTGGTGATATCGTTGACGAATGATTTGTCTATCTTAAGGGAATTGATGGGGAACTTCTTCAGATAACTGAGAGAAGAGTACCCGGTGCCGAAATCATCTATGGAAAGTTCCACCCCCATTTCCCTTAATGCGTTGAGCATATGGATGCTGTGATCCGCGTTTTCCATCAGGGAGCTTTCGGTCAGTTCCAGTTCAAGGTGGCGGGGTGCCAGGCCGGTCCGGGAAAGAACCCCTTCCACCAGCTTGGGCACATCCACGCCGGATAACTGTTTGCCTGATAAATTCACCGCAGCCCGCATGGGGGGCATCCCGGATATTTCCCAGGCTTTCATCTGTTTGCACGCCTCCCATAAAATCCACTCCCCCAGGGGGATAATCAGTCCGGATTCCTCGGCCAGGGGGATAAACCGATCCGGAGGGATCATCCCTTCATCCGGTTTGTTCCAGCGCAACAGGACCTCCAGGCTGGTGATGTGGTTGGTCTTTAAAGCCAGCTTGGGTTGGAAATGGAGAAACAATTCATTGTGTTCCATGGCATGCCGCAGGCTGTTTTTAAGGTTAAGCCTCTCCTGGGCTTTGGCCAGCATGGCATGATTGGCAAACCGGTATTGGCTGCCCCCGTTTTTTTTGGCTTGTTGCAGGGCATTGCCTGCCTGCTTGAACAACTGTTCCGCATCCTCCCCGTCCTGGGGAAAAACAGCAATTCCGGTGCTGATGGTGGAAAATATCTCTCGCCCCGCCAGTTCAAAGGGTTTGGCGAAAGCCTCCTGAAGTTTGCCCGCCAATTCCGCCGGGTGGTTTACATTGCTCAACTCGGTCATCAGAATGTGAAAATCATCCCCTCCCAGACGGCAGACCGGGTCCCCCTCCCGCAGGCATTCCTTGATTCTTCTGGCCGCCGCGGCCAATAGTTCATCCCCTGCGGTATGGCCCAGGGTTTCATTAACGGCCTTGAAGTTATCCAGGTCCAAAAACAACACGGCCAACAACGTCTTTTTGCGATTGGAATGGAGGATGGACTGCTCAAACAATTCCCTAAACAGATTAAAATTGGGCAATCCGGTGAGCATATCAAAGTGGCTGAGCTTTCTCAGGTTTTGTTCGGCCATTTTTTCCGAGGACCGGTCGCTGAACATGGCGATATAATTCCGAGGCTCGTTTTTCAGGTTTTTCACCACATGGATGGTCAGCCATTTGGGGTAAATCTCTCCGTTTTTCCGCCGATCCCAGATTTCTCCCTCCCACTGGCCGTTTTTATTCAGATTGGTCCACATCTGTTTGTAAAAATAATCATCATGATGTCCGGATTTCAGCAGGCTCGGCTTTTTTCCAATGGCTTCAGATTTGGAAAACCCGGTAATTTGACTGAAGGCGGGGTTTACATCCAGGATGGTGGAATCGGCGCCGGTGAGCATGATGGCATCGTTGCTGTTGAGGAACATCTTGGTGGAAATCATCAGTTTTTCCTCCATCCGGCTTTGCTCGGTGATGTCCTGCACGGTGCCCAGCAAACGGCTGGATCCGCCGGGGGAAACAGGCAGGTTTTTTCCCCGGATGATCACTTTTTTGGTAAGACCCAGGGGGGTGTATATCCGGCATTTCAGCCGGAGTTCATTCTGACCGGAAAATGTGGCATGGAGGGTATCCAGCATCATGGGCAGATCATCCCGGTGGATGGATGAGAGAAAATCCT
Organism: Deltaproteobacteria bacterium; assembly: GCA_029858165.1. Classification (GTDB taxonomy): domain Bacteria; phylum SAR324; class SAR324; order SAR324; family JACQKK01; genus JAOUFO01. The sequence continues at coordinate 1,942 of JAOUFO010000308.1, forward strand.
CCAGGGGGACCCCAACGGTTTTTACGGGGATACCGAAAATCTGGTATACCTCTTCAGAACAAAAAATCTTGTTGGTGGTGATGTCCCAGTCAAAATCACCCAGTTTGGCAATCTGTTTGATGTCGCGAAAGAGAATGTGTTCCCTGGCGGGCGGCCTTCCTTTTTTTCTTACTTTTTTTCCAAGGGGAAGATTGGAACTCATGGGGTTTCCTTTTGGTGCAGCGTCTATCCTGCTCTGGGTTGGCAAAACCTTGCCGAAAAACGGCTGGCTGTCCACCCGCTCCAAACGGGATACCCCGGGGTGGAGGAATCCTCTTGAATAGAATGGGTTCCGCCCGGAGTCATCCTGGGGCAAAGGTGTAAAACAGGGTTGGCGATCCCTTTTGAACTGCGCCTTAAAGAATAAACGGTACTTTTGGCCCAAAAGGCCGGGACTCCTTTAAAATAAATCAGCCGGAAGGGCATATTCAATTCCGCAGGCCCAATTTCCCCGCACCCTTGGCGGATGCGGCCCTTTAAACCCGCCGACCCAGGGAAACCAACCCCGCCACCCCCTTTATTGGAATAGTTGCCGTGAATACAAACCACCCTCAGACCCCGGATCCGGCCCTTCAACAGCCTGTCAGCCCCTGTGCGTTGCCCATCTGGCGGGTGGGGAAGTGGCAATGGGATTTTACCCGCCCCCTGATTATGGGAATCCTCAATTTGTCGCCGGAATCCTTCTCTGACGGCAGGGAGGTCCTTTCCGGCCGGGTGGACCGGGCTGTGGCACGGGGGGTGGAACTGATTGGCCAGGGGGCGGACATTCTGGATATTGGCGGGGCATCCAGCCATCCACAGGCCCCTGCCGTGGACCCTCTGGAGGAGTTCAGGCGGGTGGAGCCGGTCATCCGGGAACTGGCTGCTTTGGGTCTGGTT
>JAOUFO010000310.1 GCA_029858165.1 Deltaproteobacteria bacterium
GTTGTTGGCCCGCTTGTAATGGGTGACCTGTTGGAAATGGTTGTATCGGCGGAACATCAACCCGAACCGGTGGCGGTTGGGGGAGGCGATTTCCAGGCGGCCTTCCATCGTGTTGCGGGTGTACAGTTTGCTGTCAAAGGCGGTGCCGGTATCCATATAAATGGGGAAGGAGTTCACCCCCAGTCCCAGGTTCAGGTCATACTCCCCGAACAAATGCTGAAAACCTATGGCGCCATCCGCCCCCTGATACCCATAAGCGGTGTGGGTTCCGGTGGTTTCTTTGCCCAACTCCGCCCCTTGGGTGGTGCCGGACACCCCGAAGGAAAAATCCTCCACCCGGCCGCTGAGCCCGGCGGAAAGCAACAGGGCGGTGTTGGTTTTGTAGGCCGCTCCGTCCTGCTTGGCAAAGCTCCACATCCGCACACCCATCCCCGCACCGGGGGAGAGGACCAACGGCTGGTAGGGGGCATCATAGGCGGCGGAAAGTTCTCCGCCCAGCTGGGCCGGGTCTTTGTCACGTTCCTCCACGGGGGAACCGGCCCCTTTGGGGCTGGCGTAGCGGGACAGATTGGCGGCCAGGGTTTCCAATTGTCCGCTGCCGGTGAACAGAATGGTTTCCCGTTTTCCGGCCTGGGGGTCGGATAGATAGGATATCACCGCCCGGCTTCCGGAGCCGCCCGCCACCACCTCAAACCCCGGGAAGCGGGAGGTTTGGGACCCGTCCAGCACCAGATGACGCACCGGTTTGCCATCAGCGCCCACCTGGGTGGCGGCCAGCCCTTTGTTGCGGTTATCCCGCCGGAAGGTATGCACCACCCACAAACTGCCGCCCAGGGTTAAGGCGGCCACGGCCCCCCCGCTTTCCCTGCCGTCCAGCAGAATGAGGGCCGCCTCTCCGCCCGGATGCGCGGCTGTGCGGTGCATCAATGTCCCGTCAGCAGGCTCCTGGTAAAACAGATGGGGGTTGGCCTGATTGTCCCAGGCCAGGGCCGCCGGGCTGTTCTTTCGGGAGGGGGCGGTTTCCGGCCAGGGCTGTCCCTCCGCCATCCATTCCCCCTGGGGGCCGATGGCCACCCCTGGGGCGAAATGGGCCTCCCACTGGGCGTTGAATTTTTCTGCCGGAACTTCCTCGCCATTGAAGTAAAATTGGAATTCCCGTTGGGTTTGCAGCGGCCCTTGTTGGCCCGATGCCTTTTGCACAGCCACGGTGTTTTTGTAGGTTTTAAAAAACACTCCGCCCCTGGGGGAGGTGATCACCCCGGAATCATCCAGAAAGCGGTCCGCCAAGGGCGTGGGGGCGCAGGTTTGTGTGCAACGATACAACATCAGCTTGGCCACCTTTTTGGACAGGGTGGGAATGCTTTTCTGCCCGGACCCCACAAAGGTGTAAAAATAATCGTAGCCGGGGGCCAAAGAGATGATCTCCCCGGTTGCCGTAACGCCGGTGTGGAATTCATCCGGCTGGAAGTTGTCCACCCGGGGAGGCAGTTCCACCACCCGGTCCAGCTTTTGGCCGATCACGGCAACCTTGCCGCCATAATCCAGATACAGCCGGTCCTGCCGGTCCGCCAGCACAGCCCTGGGCTTTCCGGCCGGAAGACCCTCCAGCCAGGTTTGGGAAAACGCGGGAGTACCCACGGTGAACACAGACCACACACCGGCCATCAACAGATGGCGAATCAATAGACGCACTTCTTTTTTCTCCTGAGAAAAAGGGAAAAATCCCCACTATTCCGGCAAAAACACCCGGAAAAGGGGGTGGTAAACTGCGGTTGATTTATGGATTGGGAATGGACATACGCGATGCCGCGCAAAGAAAACCGCGTTGGATAACCTGCCGAAGGGGCCGGACGGCCCTTCCGCCGGGGAAGAGAGGGGGGTTAATCAACCTCCCGGATGGCCTCCTCGCCCAACACCATTTTAAGCGAGGTTTTGTAAGCCAGCAAGGAATTTTGTTTTTGAACAGCCATCAGCTTTAACGCGTAGCGGGCCACATTGATGCCGTCCCGCACGGTGTGGCGCTCCCCACTGTGGTGAGCCTGCTGTAAAAAATCCACCACATATTTCAGCAGTTCATCGGGGGAAAACGGCAGATTGTCTCTCAATATCCGCATTTCCTCCTCTTCATCGGGGAAATCCACATAAATCTGGGGTTGCAGGCGGGATTGAATGTATTCCGGCAGGTCAAAGGTGGATGCGTCCTGGTTCATGGTGGTGCAAAACCGGAAATCCGGGTGGGCTTTGATCTTTACCCCGGCGATGATGGATTCCACATACCGGCGGGAATCCAACAGGGGGGCCAGGGAGGCCCAGGATTTTTCCCCCATCCGGTTGCCTTCATCCAAAATGCAAACCCCGCCGGTTACCATGGCGCTCACCAACGGGCTGGCCACATACCGGATTCGCTGCTTTTCCCCGATGACCGGGGTGATGATAAGGTCCTCCGGGCGGGTATCCATGGTGGCCTGGAACAAATAGGCCTTCAGCCTCAGGGCTTTGGCTGTGGCATAGGCCAGGGAGGTTTTGCCCACCCCGGGGTTGCCCACCAGCCGGGGGTTCAGGGGCAGGTCGGTTTTATCCACCAGCAGCCAGGCGGCCTTCAACTGCTTCATCAGTTCCTCCTGCCCCACCCAATGGACTTCAAATTCATCCGGGTGGGCCAGGTGGATTTCCACCCCTTCCAGGGTGATGCTGTGGGTTGCGGCTTTGGCCATGCACTTCCTTCTAAGGGGACACCGTATAAGTTTATTTTTGGACCGGTTTGGCGGTGACGTTCATGCTTCCGGTGGCGGGAATCATTTTGTTCAGCCGCTCCCGGTCTTGCGGCAGGGGCTTTTCGCTGTTTAACGTGAACA
>JAOUFO010000309.1 GCA_029858165.1 Deltaproteobacteria bacterium
TCACCTTGTCGGGCTTGAAATAGTTGTCGCGGAAGGAGGCTTTCACCACCGAATAGGCGTTTTCGCCCCGGACCAGCCCGCCCACATCGGCGCGCTGCATCAAAATGGCGGTGGTGGCGTTTTCAAACTCGGTGGAACCCCGGGACACATGGCCCTGCAAATGGCCCATGATGTTCACCATGGATTTTTCCACTTCGCCGGTGTTGAATTTTTCCGATCCGCCGACCTGGTCCACCAATTCCGAAATTTCCCGAGGGGTGTAACGGTTGAGAAGTTTGTTCTCATCCTTGTCCATCATGTCGCGGATTTTTTTGCCCATCTCATCCTCCACCGTGGTCAGGTAGCGGTTGAGCATGTTCTGGTAAGACTGGTTGAAGTAATTGTGCAGATGGGACTTTATGTTGCCGGACACATTCAATTCCTGAAGAACTTCGGGGGGAAGCTTCTCCTGCACATGGTTGAGGATTTTGTCCACTTCCTCATCCACGATCAATCTGGCCTCAACGTATTCTTCCCTGCCATCCCGGTTTAAAGAGTTGCGGGATCCGACGGCGCTGGGCTGTTCGGGGTGAACCATTTTCGGGCCTTGCTTGTATTGCTGGGTAGCCATGGATTCTCCTTGTAGGGTCGCTTTGGTTGGTAAAATCGTTTGGGTGTGTACCGACAGTTTAACAAATATCGCAGTTTAGCAAATGTCGTCAGCCGGACTCGTTATTCCGGGAGTCTTTCTCCCCGTGGTTTCCGCTAAAAACAGGAGCCGCTCCAAAGCCGGAAGGTCAACAAAAACAGACGGACCCCCATTTTGGTTTTTGTGCGGGTGCCATGGGTTTGGCCGTTTCCATATAGGGGCCATTGCTTTGGGCCATCCTTTTTCCGGGTGTTCCCTGGGGAAACCGCTCCGGGACCGGCCCAAGCCTTTGGGAGGCATCTCCCCGGCCAAACACGCTTTTTTTGGTTACTGGTCTGTACCTTTATCAGATCGTTTTGAGAATATCAAGCAAGATGCTGAACTGATTTTTTCACCCGGCCGGAGTTTTGGCTTCATGAGCCTGGGCGTGATCCACAGGGTCTGTGAACGGTTAGGCTGATTCCTGATCCCCCGCCCAATGGGTTTTGTTCCCCATAGATAACGGGATAAATCCCTCTTCAGCCTGTCCTTCTCTTTTTGTCACGCACTTTTGAAAAAATCCACCTAAAAATTACATCGGCCCTTAAATAATCATTCCCCTGGGTCGGAATCAATTTTCTTGGTGGGGGTGGCCCCCAGTTCCCTCAGTTTTTCCATTTTGGTAAACACGCTCCCCCGCCCGGTTTTCAGTTTTCCCATGGCCTTGTCGTGGGCGGTCAACCCTTTAAACAGATGTTCCCGGATGTCGGCAAAATCCTCCAAAAACCCGGCGAACTTATCATACATACGCCCCCCTTCCTGGGCGATTTCCTGGGCGTTGCGGTTCTGGCTGTCCAGCCGCCAGGTGTGAGCCACCGCCCTCAGGGTGGTAAACAGGGTGGTGGAGGTGACAATGGCCACGTTTTTTTCCCAGGCACGGGCCGACAGGGCATGGTCGGCCTGCATGGCCAGCATATAGGCCGGCTCTATGGGCATGAACATGAACACGAAATCAGGGGTTTTCAGCCCCTTCAGCCGGGTGTAGTGTTTTTTGCTCAGTTCATTCACATGAGCCGATACAGAATCCACATGGCTGGCCAACAAACGGATCCGTTCATCCGGGTCCTCTGTGGCGCAGTACATCTCATAGGCTTTCAGGGATACCTTGGCATCCACCACCAGGTGTTTGTTGTCGGGCAGCTTCACCACCACATCCGGTCTGTAGCGGGAGCCGTCCTCCCCCTGGTGTTCTTTCTGGAGTTCATATTCCACCCCTTCCCGCAGCCCGGAACTTTCCAAAATCCGTTCCAGGACCATCTCCCCCCAGTCCCCCTGTATTTTGTTCTCCCCCTTTAACGCCCGGGCCAGATTTTGGGCCTCAAGGCTCATCTGCTGGTTCAGTTCCATCATTTTGGATACCTCCCGGCCCAGGGCAAACCGCTCCTTGGATTCCTTGTCGTACACGTGATCCACTTTTTCGTGAAACTCACGGATGCGTTTGTCCAGGGGGTCCAGCAGGGTTTTCAGGCTGGTCTGGTTTTGCTCGGTAAAGGTTTTGCTTTTGGCCTCCAGAATGGCGTTGGCCAGGTTTTCAAACTCAATCTTGTTGGTTTTGCGCAATTCTTCAAAATAGTTTTTCTGTTCCAGGGCACTTTCGCGGGCCGAAGCCAACTGAGAGTCCTTTACGGCCACCACCCTGGATAACCAAACCCAGACCGCCCCGCCTCCTGCCGCCATCCCCAGGGCGGCTCCCGCCAACCATCCGGTTATTTCCATAGGAATCACCCTTCCGTGTTCAGGGGGACCACCCGGGCCTCCACCGGGGGAGCGGCGGGCAGGTCTTTGGCCTGCCGGGCCAGCCCCCGTTCAAGCCGGGCCAGCAGGGGCAGAAACAACAACGCCAACCCCATGGAAAACCAGGCCACCCGGGCCACCCCCCCCAGTTTGCCCCCGGGAAGCTCCACCAGCATGGCAGAGGATAAAAACGCACCGCAGGCCGCCGCCAAATGCTGGACCGCCGATTGGATGGACATAAACCGCGCCCGCTCCCAGGGGCGGGGCACCCGGCTGGACACCGTGTTGTAAGCCACAATCCTGAAGGAATTGACCCCCATAAAAACCATATACAACGCAATCACCGGCAACCCCGCCAGGTAATCCACAAACCCCCAATAATACACCGCCAACAGGGGGATGGTGGCCAGCACCCCCACCCGCAGACCACCCACCCGGTCCACCACCCCTCCCG